>CAMEYZ010000071.1 GCA_945947715.1 uncultured Clostridia bacterium
GAAAACTGTAAGTGTTTTAATAAGGTTTGCTCGGATATGTGCATGCATCACCATGAAAGATATGACGGAACGGGATTTCCTCATGGATTAAGGGGCAGCGATAACTCTGTCAACAGCCAGCTTTGCGGCCTCGCTATCCGGTCTGACAAGCTTTTTATCAGACGCAAGGAGATAAATGACGTCCAGTTTGATTTTGTGATAAATGAAATGAAGATCGACAAGGGCGCTTTTTCGGCGGAGCTTATTGATCTTCTGTCAAAATGCAGAGCAGAGATACTAAGCTATTATAAAATGCTGGAAACAAGCAGTATTGAAACAATCCTGTAGTACGAGTATTGTCAGAACATCGCCTGGTTGTGTTTTAATACCTGAATGTTTGTGTTGATGTCTGCAGGAAGGCTCTCCTCATAGACCGGTTCTATGGGGAGATTTGTATAATAGGAGGGGAGTGAGCCCAAATGCCCGAAAATATATAAACAGGATAAGGCTGAGCATATGCAGAAAAGCTCGGGGGATATCCTTTATGACATGTTTGCTGACAATGGGAACGATGTGTCCTCATATCTGAAGCTGTCCGAGCAGAATCGGCTCGATGCGGTGTCTGTACTTGACGGAATTGCTCCTATTGGCATGATAGGCGGCTACTGCGAAGAGGGCTTTCCGCTTCTCTATGCGAGCAGAGCGATGTATTCCATGATGGGCTACGGCTCCTTTGATGAGTTTTACGCGGCTATTCAGGGAAAGGTCGCAAATACGATATATTATCAGGATTATAACCGTGTTCTGGACGAGCTTGCCGATGTGAAAAATGTGGGAGGCAGGTACAGTGTGACCTACCGTATGCCCAGAAAGGACGGCAGCCTTTTCTGGGTGATAGATAAGGGCAGAATAGTTGAGACAGATGATGGACGAAAGGCTATCGTCAGCTTCTGCATGGATATTTCCGAGATCATGGAGCTGCAGTATCTGAATAATAATATTCCTGTGGGATATTATCGCTGCGCAGATACTCCTGATTATGATTTTTTGTATGTCAGCAACAGGTTTCTCGATATGCTCGGGTACACCCGCTGTGATATAAAGGAGCTGTTTGATGATAAATTCAGCAACATGATTCATCCCGAGGACAGGAAAAGACTGTTCGACGGTGAGGAAAATCATTCGGAAAACAGAGACCCTGATAAAAAATATGAATACCGCATCAAAGCAAAAAAGGGATATATCTGGGTCATCGACCAGACCTCATATATGGCGGATATGTAGCCTCCCTGCTTTCAGGGGGTTATCATGGATGTTACTGAGCGGCATATGCTCCGTGAGCAGCTTAAGGCAAGCAACAAGGCATTCCAGATAGCGGCAAAGGAGGCAGGGAACCTCGTTTTTACATATGAAAAATGAGAGCATGGAAAGAATGGCGATTATCTATGCTCTTAGTATGGAATAATATTCCTTGTGGCTGCTTGATTTGGAGCAGGATAATACGACCTGTGCGCAGTCCAAGGGTACAGGCCTTGGAATGGCGATCACTAAGAAATATGTTGACCTTATGGGCGGAGATATCGGGATAAAAAGTCAGAAGGGTGTGGGCTCGGAATTTACGGTCGAGCTGCCTCTGGAGCTTTCGACTGAAAAGGACATACAAGAACGCAGGGTGACTTCTCCCGACACCGACCTGACGGGAATCAAGGTGCTTATCGCTGAGGATAATGACCTTAATGCGGAAATTGCCGTAACACTTCTTGAAGAACAGGGCTTGTCTGTCATAAGAGCAGTGAACGGATAAGAGGCTGCGGACATTTTTGCAAACTCGCCGCAGGGGACCTTTGACGTTATATTAATGGATATAATGATGCCCGAAATGAACGGATATGACGCGACAAGGGCTATCCGTTCGATGAGCGGACGTCCTGACGCTGCAAAGAATGACAGAGTTCTGTCACAGATCACCCAGATAATGTACAGCTATAACCTTACGGTCGATCTGGCTACGGAAAGCTATTCCCTTATCACAGGTACGGGAATGGAGCGTACTGTCAGTGAATATAAAAAGCACAGCAATCAGGCGGAACTCATTGAGTTTCAGAACAACATTATTCACCCTTCATATCTAAATCGGTTCACGCGCTTGTCAATTTTGACTCTGCAAGAAATGACTCGTCAGAAAACGGATTCAAAGGAACGCTGGAATATCCCGTTATCTATCCCGGCGACGATGAATTTGAGTGGCATGAAATCAATGTGTTTATCGACACGGAGGATGACGGCACAAGAATCGCAAATATCATTGGCCGTAATATCACCGAAGCTCATAGGGCGCAGGAAAAGAATGAAAAGGAGCTTCGTGCGGCTGCGGATAAGAACCGTATCCTGTCGGAACTTACAAAGAAGCTGTACAGCTATAACCTGACGCTGAATCTGAGAACGGGAAAGTACAGCATGATAATCGGTACGGGCATGACCCAGTTTATGGAGATATTCAAATCTACCGACGATTATGAAACTGCATACAAGAAAAAGCTTTCCTATCTGGACCCGGAAAATGTGCCGCAGTTTGAGGCTCTTGCAAGCCTTGATTCCCTTCGCGCAAGAACAAATGCCAACGGCTTTATCGGCAATCTCGAATACGGAGCTATCACCGATTACGGCGAGGAATGGCATGAGATAAATGTATTCATCAGTACAGACGAGGACGGCGTGCCTGTTGCCAATATCCTCGGAAGAGATATAACCGATGCGCATAAGCGCCACGAAAAGCGTGAAAATCAGCAGAAGGCTGCTATGGCACGTGACCAACTGCTTGCGGGCATTACTAAGATGCTTTACAGCTATAATATGACGGTGAATGTGGATACGGGAAAATATACTCTTATCACAGGTACGGGAATGGACGATATCGTTTCGAGAATGGAATCATCAGATGATTATGAGGATATTTACTGTTATAAATGAGCCCGTGGATAATACAGTTTAAACATTATATTACTCCACCAATTAGCTAATGAAGAGCAATGCTTGCAGTGTTTGAAAATGCTGCAGTCATAGGATGAGCTTATCAAAAATCACTTGACTTTTACACTCTATTTATGTTATAATATATAGTGTAGAAGTCAAGTAATTGCTTGGGGCTATTTATGAAAAAAAGTGATATCATTGAAAAATATGCCGAAGATAATTTGGGTTTAGTGAGATTATCCGAGTTAGAAAAGCTTGGAATATCAAAGCAGTATTGTATCGAGCATTTAAAAAAGAACGGTTATACGCGGTTAGCAAGGGGACTGTATCTCCACAAGGAGGGTGGCTTTGATGATCTGTATGAATTTCAGTCTCGTTATAAGCTGCCCTTTTCCCATTATACTGCTTTATACCTGGACGGGTTAACAGAACAGGAGCCCTTTGGTATTTATGTGACTGCTAAGAAAGGGTATCATACAGAAAGCCTGCGTGGCAGTAATGTTAAGATAAAGCGTGTGACTAAAGCTTTATATGATGTAGGTCTTTGCGAATATGTTACACCAATGGGCTTTACTGTGACAGGATATGATACAGAGCGCAGTTTGTGTGATATATTGTGTATTCGAAATGTTGAGAGTTCAGTTAAGTCGTATGCTTTTAAAAATTACTTGAACAGGGTTAACAGGGATATTGCAAAGCTGCAGGCTTATGCTAAGCTGTTACATTGTGAAAAACCGCTGCATGACCTATTGGAAATCTTATTATGAAAAACAATTGAGTATAGCCCAAGGAGGAAAAATAATGTGGAATGAACTATCAGAAGCCTGGCAGACAGCTTTTTCGGCAGGGTGGGAAGCCTTTAAAAATGGTTCAATACCTATCGGTGCGGTCATCTGCGACGAAAATGGGAAAATCATCTGCACAGGCAGAAACAGAGTAAATGAAATAACAAACGGCAACAGAAAGATAGCTCATGCGGAGACTGACTGCTTGCAGCAGCTTGATACACAAAAATTTCCGAATTTAAAGAGCTATACCCTGTATGCCTGTATGGAGCCTTGTCCGATGTGTATGGGTACCATCGTTATGAGCAATTTCAGAAAGCTTCGCATAGCAGCAAAGGACGGTTACTGTGGCGCAGTTCATTACTGCGAGGACGACAGCTATATCAGGTCAAAGAATATAAATGCCGTTTTTGAGCTGGGAGATATGCAGCTTGTCCAGCTTGTCATGCAGAGCTATTTTGAACTGAAAATGAACTGTGGCGCAGTAAACTTAATAATTGAATGCTTTTCGGTAGATTGTCCTCGTGCGGTAGATATTGCAAAGGAGCTTTATGCCGACAGGATTCTTGATACATATGCGGAAAATAATTCTGAGTTCGGAGAGGTTTTCGATATGATCGTAGCTTATCAGTTGAAAAACTAAATGCGTAATGAAGTATAGCATATTTTTGATATAAAGTTACCTATTGCTAACGGCGAAATCTGTGCAGGTATACAAATCCCTAGGAGGTCGTGGAAAAACTATTGACAATCTGATAAATATGTTGTACAATAATCATGGTTAGTGAATGCTAACCGTGATTGAACGACATCAGTTAGCACGCTCTAACACTGAAAGGAAGCGAATCAATTATGCCACTTACATTTGCAAATACAGGCGAGGAAAACATCATCAAAAAGGTGGGAGGAAATCATGATACGAGAAAATTTCTTGAAAACCTGGGCTTTGTGGCAGGAGGAACGGTGACTGTCATCAGTGAGATCGGCGGAAATGTTATCGTTAATGTCAAGGATTCAAGAGTTGCTGTTTCAAGGGAAATGGCATGCAAAATTATGGTTTAGGGGTTATCCTATATGAAAAGTGTGGGTACCGGAACAATTGAAACTGAAAGACTTTTACTGAGAAGATTTGACTTTTCTGACAGCTCGGATATGATGAAATACTGGGTCGCAGATGAACGGGTACAGCCTTCCTACGGCGAGCCTGTGTACTCTACAGAAGCGGAGGTCAAAGAACTTCTGAACAAATATATATCCTCTTATGACAGCAAGGATTATTACCGGTGGGCAGTCATCGAAAAGAAAAGCGACTGTTGTATCGGCCAGATCGCGTTCTTTCTTGTGAACTGTAAAAATCATTTTGCCGAGATTGAATACTGTATTGGCGTTGATTATCAGCGGCAGGGATATGCCTCGGAAGCCACAAGGGCAGTGGTAAAATACGGCTTTGAAAAGGCAGAGTTACACAAAATCCAGATATGTCATAGGTCAAATAATCTACCTTCAAAGAGGGTCATTGAAAAATGCGGCTTTACCTATGAGGGCGCCCTTCGGGACTACTTTTTTATTGACGGACAGTATTATGACAGACTTTATTACTCTATCCTGCATGACGAATATCTGAATGAAATTGGGAGGTATAACAGTGTCAACACTTAAAGAAGCAAAAATCGGCTCCACGGTTACGGTGAAAAAGCTGAACGGCGAGGGTGCAGTTAAGCGCAGAATTATGGATATGGGTATCACGAAGGGAACGGAAATTTATGTTCGCAAGGTCGCACCCCTTGGAGACCCTATTGAGGTGACTGTCCGTGGCTATGAGCTTTCTCTTAGAAAAGCCGACGCAGAAATGATAGAAGTCGGCTGATATTTTTATAGATAAGTTAGCGGGCGCTAATGATGTTATAATAATCTAACTTTTAGAAAGGATCATGGAAATCAAAATAGCGCTTGCGGGAAGACAGCTTTATAATCATAGGTCCCTCTGCGAAGGAAAATGCTCCTGCTGTCCGAATGACTGCGCCTGCCACGGGGAGCTGAAAAAGTGAATGAGATGTTTTGACCGGATATTCTGTTGAAGAGAAATCTGAAATATGAACGAAAACCGACAGCCGATAACTGCCGGTTTTTCATTGAAAAGGAGTTTGATAAATGATAAAAACAAGGCTGATAAAAGCAGTTACGTAGTCGAAAAAATTTATAGCCGCAAACGTAATCTGTCAGCTTGTGGGACTTGCGGCAGGCACGGCGGCAGTTATTTCTATTGCAGATTTTTTGCAGAGGCTATACGAGAAATCCGCGTCAGACAGCGATCTGATTCGGTTTTTCATTATAATTGCCGTTGCTCTTGCAATAAGGATAATATGCATAATGCTTGCGGAAAAAGCGGGCTTTGAAGCGTCAAAGCCGGTGAAGCTTATGCTTCGGAAAAAGATAACCGAAAAGCTGCTTAGGCTCGATTGTTCATACAATTCACAGGCATCAACAGCAGAGGTAGTGCAGCTTGCAGGTGAGGGCGTTGACCAGCTGGAGACCTACTTCGGAGCATATCTGCCACAGTTTTTCTATGCAATGGCAGCCCCTATTTTTCTCTTTGCTGTTACATTATTTTTTAGCCTGAAAACGGCTGTGGTGCTGCTGATATGCGTGCCACTGATACCAGTTTCAATAGTCTGCGTGCAGAAGATAGCAAAGCGGCTCCTTGCAGATTATTGGGTGCAGTACGCAAAGCTTGGAGACAGCTTTCTTGAAAGCATACAGGGACTTACAACGCTGAAAATTTATCAGTCAGACAGGTCCTTCCACGAGAAAATAAATGCCGAATCGGAGCGCTTTCGCAGGATAACCATGAAGGTGCTGACAATGCAGCTTAACTCTGTCACGGTAATGGATATTTTCGCATACGGAGGTACGGCTGCAGGAATTATCCTTGCAGTGCTCGGATTTTCGAAGGGTGAGATAAGTCTCTGCGGATTTATTTCCATAGTGCTTTTATCGGCGGAATTTTTCCTGCCTATGAGAAGGCTGGGTTCATATTTTCATATTGCCATGAACGGCATGGCGGCAAGCGACAAGATATTTCATCTGCTTGATTTACCTGAAAATGAGGACGGAAGGCTTGAGATTTATTCGGGGGATATTTCCTTTGACAACGTAAATTTCTCCTATGACGACAGCCGTGAAATTCTGAAAAATATCTCAATGAAATTCCCTGAAAGAAGCTTTACTGCAATTATCGGCGAGAGCGGCTGCGGAAAAAGTACGGCGGCAGGATTATTATCGGGCAGGAACAAGGGCTACTTAGGCAGCGTAAAAATTGGCGGAAATGAGCTTCGTGATATTTCCGAAAAGAGCCTTACGGACAACGTTACGCTCATTAGCTGCAGCAGCTATATTTTCGGTGGAACTGTCCGTGAAGCGCTTCTTATGGCGGACGAAAATTCCAATGATGAAAGGATCTGGAGTATTCTTGAAAGAGTGCGCCTTGCGGATTTTTTTAGAAGCGAAAATGGTCTTGATACGCAAATCACGGCAGGAGGCGCAAATCTGTCAGGCGGACAGCGGCAGCGCCTTGCACTTGCAAGAGGAATTCTTCACGACAGTCGAATTTACATTTTCGACGAGGCTACATCAAATATTGACGTTGAAAGTGAGGAATGTATCCTCTCGGAGATTCGGAAAATGTCTGCAGAAAAAACGGTGATAATGATAACTCACCGTTTTGCAAATGCCGTCAATGCAGACAGAATTTATGCTTTTGAAAGAGGATATATCACCGAAAGCGGCACACATTCAGAGCTTGTGAACAGTGGCGGAATATACGCTAAGCTGTGGGAAAAACAGTCGGCACTTGAAGCCATAGGAGGTAAGTGTGAAACGGAGTAAAATAAAAATCATGCTCTCTCTGGGAGCAATAGCAAAGCCTTTGCTGTACATAATGATACCTGCTGTTTTAATGGGTGTGGCAGGGTATCTGTGCGCCGAATTTATCACTATTCTCGGTGGCTATGGGTTGGTTAATATCCTCGGGTTTGAAACGGCTTTTTCGCTGAAAAATATACTTGTCATTATCGGCATAATTGCTGTGCTGCGTGGCGTCCTTCACTATGCAGAGCAGTATTCAAATCATTATATCGCGTTCAGACTTCTTGCAATTCTTCGTGATAAGGTGTTCGGAAAGCTGCGCGAGTTGTGTCCTGCAAAGCTGGAGTGTAAGGACAGGGGCAGCCTTATCTCCGTTATAACCTCGGACATTGAGCTTCTGGAGGTTTTCTATGCTCACACAATTTCACCTATCGCGATAGGAATAATTTCCTCGGCAATTATGGCAGTATTTATCGGGCAGTATCATTTTTTACTTGGCATCATTGCCGCTGCGGCGTACATTTTTGTGGGCATGGTCATTCCCATTATCATATCAAAGATATGCGGAAGCGCCGCAGAGAATTTCCGCAGGGAAAATGGAAAGCTAAGCGGATTTGTACTGGAAACTCTCTACGGAATTTCAGAAATTATCCGCTTTAGTGCAGGCGAAAAGCGCATTTTAGAAATGGAAAAGCGCACGGAAAAGCTGTCCGAAAAGGACAGAATATTAAAGCGCAATAACGGCATTTGTTCGGCTGTGACCACAGTTTCTGTGACCATATTTCCTATAATAATACTTGCAGTATCGGCGGCTTTGTATAGGAACAATGTTATCGACTTTGACGGGGTCATTATCCCTACAATTGCAATGTTTTCGTCCTTTGGCCCTGTTATCGCCCTTGCAAACTTAGGCGGTGGATTACAGCAAACCTTCGCCGCAGCTGACAGAGTGCTTGACATACTTGAAGAAAGCCCTTCTGTTCCTGAAATTACAGAGGGCGCGGAGATAAAATTCACTGGTGCCAATGCGGATAATGTTGGCTTCTCATATGATAATGAAAAGGTGCTGGAAGGTGTTTCTCTTGACATTCCACGAAGCGGTATTATCGGCATCACAGGCAGGAGCGGCAGCGGAAAATCCACGCTTTTAAAGCTGTTCATGCGCTTCTGGGAAACGGATTTAGGTGAGATATCTGTATCGGCCAAAAATATAAACAGGATAAAAACAAGCTCACTCAGAAACAGCGAAAGCCTTGTCACTCAGGACACTCATTTTTTCAAGGACACCATTGAGAACAATCTTAGAATTGCAAAGCCTGACGCCACTCGCGAGGAAATAGAAGCTGCATGCAAAATGGCTTCCATACATGATTTTATTTTGTCTCTTCCAAAGGGCTACGAAACGGAAGCGGGTGAGCTGGGCGATATGCTCTCGGGTGGAGAAAAGCAGCGTTTAGGTGCGGCAAGAGCCTTTCTGCATGACTCGGACTTCATGCTTTTTGATGAGCCAACAAGCAATCTGGATGCACTTAACGAGGCTGTCATCTTGAAATCCATAGCCGAGCAGAAGGATAAAAAAGCTGTCCTGCTGGTTTCGCACAGAGCATCCACAATGCGCATTGCGGACAGCGTCTATTCCGTTGAAAACGGGAGGAAATGCTGATGAAAATACAGGACAAGCGTGACCGTGAAAAGCGGATCGTTGGGGAG
>CAMEYZ010000072.1 GCA_945947715.1 uncultured Clostridia bacterium
ACTTTGCCTGAAGCACAGGTATCATCTTTTCAAACAGCGGACTGTAGAAAAGCACCGAAATATCCGCGCGGATAAGCAGGTCGATGATATCCTCGCAGGAAAGCTGTGCGTCCAGCGGAACGATGACATTCCCGCTCATGACCGTGCCGAAATAGCAGGTCAGATAATCATAGGAGGTAGGTCCGATAACTGCCGCATGGAGCTTTTCCCCAGACAGCTCTTTCAGATAGAAAGCCACCCTAAGGCTGTCAGAGCAGAACTCCGAGAAGCTTTTTTCGGCGATCTCTCCGCCCCTTTTCTCCTTGACAAAGGTCTTATCTCCGTACTCTGCGGCAGAATTTACCACCAGATCGGCAAGTGTTTTTACAGCTGACTTATCCATTTATATTTTCCTTTCCGCTTTTTTACTTTGCATTCTTAAGCTTTTCAAGGTAATCTACCGCGTCCTGTACAGTGGAAAGCTTTGCGATCTCCTCTTCGTCAACTGTCACGCCGAGAGTATCCTCAAGCTCGCCCAGCATGCTCATAAAGTCAAAGGAATTGAATCCCAGATCCTCGATAAACTTTGAATCGGGAGTTACAGCGTCGGGTTCTACCTCGACATAGTTCAGAATAAGCTCTTTTATCTGTTCGTACATGTTCATAATCCTCTCATATCAATTTATATCATTTCAAGTATTTCGCCGATAGTTCTGTCCTTATCCTCAATGCCTCTGAAAAGCGCACGGCAGAAATAGTAGTAGAACACTTCCATTTCCTGTGCAGTAACAGCGTCCTTCTTGTATTCAAAGTTGAAGTTGAGGCCGTTATCCTCGGGACGATGCATTATCGTCAGATACAGCGGCTGAGCAGCAGTGCCGTTGGTGTACCAGTAGCTCTTGTAGGGGATATCGGGCATTTCGGGAGAATTTTTCTGCATTGTCAGCGGCTGATAGGTAAGGCTTATGCTCTCGTAGCTGGCACCCGGAGCAAGATGAAGCTCCTTGCTTCTTCTCATGGTCAGCTCAACGGGATCAAAGTTTGCGTGTCTGAATATGCGCATCTGCTCTTTCTGTATCTCCTTGACGCCCTCTAAGAAGGTGAGCTCAGGCTCTAAGATGGTACGCAGCGGGAAATAGTGTATTCTTGTTCCGCCGCAGCGCTTTTCGAGGACAGTTCCTCTTCTGGCAACATTGGTCTTGACGGAAACATCCTTTTCGCCGTTGTTGAACTGCGAAAGCACAGTGCGCAGTCCCATATGCAGCAGGCTTGTCATGGGAACGTTATTCTCGGAGCAGAAATCAAGAAGTCTCTTGGTAGGCTCTGCTTCCAGCTTATATGTAGAAATAGCCGCTTCAATAGTCCTGGAAACGATGACCGCACTGCGGAGATTCGGATTTCCGCTTTCTCTGCGCTGAGTAACAAGTCTACCTACACCGTTGAAATCGGTATACATAGGCTCGGGACGGGCAAGCTCATTCATCCAGAATTCCTCGTCACGCTTTCTTGCGGCAGAATCAGCCTCGTACTCCAGGTCCTTTTCAAGAGCCTTGATATAGGAGGTCATGGGAGCAGGCATCTTCGTGCCATAGCAGAGCGAGCAGTATATCTCCAGAATATCTTTTTCAAATACTATGAGTGAGCTTGAGTCCATAGTCATATGGTCAAACTTGGCATACACGCCGTTGTAACCGTCGGGGAGCTTCACCATAACGATGCGGTTCATCGGAGAATTGTAGCGTTCAAAGGGGATACCTGTCCAGCGGCGCATCTCATTGTGGGCGGCCTCCTCGCGCCAGTTGGAGAAATCCACAAACTCGATATCCCTGTCCTCAGTGGGGACGATATACTGCCATGTCTCGCCCTCCTCGTCCAGCACAAAACGCAGACGCATCGCCTCGCAGCGTTCATAGGCCATATAGATAGCCTTTTTCAGCAGATTGAAGTCAACGTCCTGCTTTACGTACAGTCCCGTGCCGATATTGAGCACCTGATGTGCGGGACAATACTTCACAGTAAAGTTGTGCATTCTTGTAGCAGCCGCCAGCGGATAGCACTTCATTTCTGCGCCATTGATGTTGATTATCTTCTCTTTCATATTCAAATTCCCCTTTCGGAATAAGATCCATATTATCCATAGTCCATATTCAAAGGCAGAACCGATGTCCGCCTGACATAATCGCAGAAAAAACGGTCATTACATATACTTTTCGGTAAACTCCGTCACGGTATCCTCGTACAGCTTCTGATTTTCGTAGAGGGAAGCCGCATGGCTGGCATTTTCAACGATAAGCAGCTTTTTCTCCGAGGTGCAGGCCTCGTAATTTTTCAGGCTCATTTCAGTGGGGACGAAATCATCGTCCTTTCCGTGAATGAAGAGTATGGGACAGTGAGCCTTTTTCACCGAATCAAGGGTGGAGAAATCCTGAAAGCCGTAGCCCGCCTTTTTCCTGCAGAGCATATCGTTGATGTTCATCACCGGGAAGGGCGGCAGATGATAATCCCGCTTTAAAATATGAGCGAAAACATCATAGGGCGAGGTAAAGCCGCAGTCTGCAACGATGCACTTCACCGTATCGGGCAGCTCGTCCATGCCCGACGCCATAAGTATGGTAGCCGCTCCCATGGATATGCCGTGAAGCATCACCTTCTTTGCGCCGTTAAAACGTTCGTTTATGTACTTCACCCATGAGATGCAGTCAAAGCGGTCAAGTATGCCAAATCCTATGTACTTACCCTCGCTCTTTCCGTGAGCGCGGTTATCGACGATAAGACAGTCATAGCCTCGGTCGTGATAATAGTGAGAAAGTGTGGAAAAGTCATTGCTTCCGCAGCTGGTGTAGCCATGGAATCCGATAACGAGCTTATCGGTCTCGGTATCCGCAGGCAGATAATCCGCATGAAGAGTTATGCCGTCTCTGGCTTTTATGGTAACATGCTCCAGCGGCTGAGCCATGAGCCATTCCTTATTAGGGTGGATTATCTTCTTATACTCCTCCCACTTTGTCATATCCGCCATTTCGCTGACGTCCACACGGACCTCGTCCTGGCGGGGTATTACCCTGTTAAAAAGATAGACTGCTCCCGCAGTGCTGCCCGCAGCAAGAAGAACTGCGCCCACAGCAGCTGCTCCCGTTACTATTCCGGAAGTGCTCATTATACATCGTCCTTTCGCAAACGTAAATTGTCCTTTAGCTTATCAGCCCGTATGCAGAGGATATCCGACGCACACAGGGCGTTTCTTGTCACTTTTCTGCCGAGTCGCAGAACTTGGCTCTGAATTTCAGTTTTCGACCGCAGTTCGAAAACTTCTGTAATTATAATATCATATTTTCGACCGTCGGTCAAGTATAATTTAGAAGATTTTTTCAGCGATATTTTGGAAGATATGACAACATTATTAATAATTTGACAAAAAAATCAGCTGCCACCCATCACAACGGGCAGCAGCCGATAAATATATTCATTTAATAGGCATAACCGAGCTCCAGCGCCTTGATATTTTTCTCCAGAAGCTCAGGCTTTGAAGGAGGAACTATCTTCTTGAATGCCTCCTTCACCGCAGAAAGAGTAAAATCTCCCAGGCGGTTCCCGCACTCCTTTAGCATATTTCCCAGCAGCACGATATTTCCCATACCTGTCAGACCGTTCTTGTCTGCCAGCTCAGAAGCAGGTATCTTATGAAACTCCACGTCCTCACGGACAGTTTCCCTTTCGGTCATTGCACTGTCAGCAAAGATTATTCCGCCGCTTTTGACCTTGCTTTCAAAGCGGTCAAAGCTGGGGGTGTTCATAACAGCAAGGATATCAGGGCTGGTCACCAGCGGCGAGCCTATCTTGTCGTCGGAAATGCAGACGGAGCAGTTAGCTGTGCCGCCCCTCATTTCAGGACCATAGGAAGGCAGCCATGATATCTCCTTACCCATATCCATTCCACTGTACGCAAGGGTCTTTCCTGCGAACAGAATCCCCTGTCCGCCAAAGCCCGAAAAAATTATTTCAGTAAGCATAATTGATATCTCCTTAACTTAGCACTTATTGACCGTTCCATACGTCGGTATCACGATAAACTCCCAGCGGATAGTACGGTATCATCTCGCTGCGAAGTCTTTCCATGGCCTCGGAGGGAGTCATGCCCCAGTTTGTGGGACAGGTGGAAAGAATCTCCACAATGGAAAATCCCCGCTTATTTATCTGATTTTCAAAGGCCTTCTTTATGGCAGCCTTTGCTTCCTTTATGTGAGGAACGCTGTCCACTGCCACTCTCTGCGCAAGAGCTGTTCCGTCCAGTGTGGCAAGCATTTCGCACATTCTCACAGGAAAGCCGTTCATCTCAGGCTTTCTGCCATAGGGAGTGGTCTGGGTGACCTGTCCGGGGATAGTGGTGGGCGCCATCTGTCCGCCCGTCATGCCATAAATCGTGTTGTTGACGAAAATAACGGTGATATTTTCACCTCTTGCAGCAGCGTGGACCGTTTCGCAGGTGCCTATGGCAGCAAGGTCACCATCTCCCTGATAGGTGAACACTGTAAGGTCGGGATTTGCACGCTTTACTCCCGTTGCAACGGCAGGTGCTCTTCCGTGAGGAGCCTCTATCATATCACAGCCGAAATAATCATAAGCCGTTACCGCACAGCCTACCGGACATATTCCCACAGTATCTCCCTCGATACCAAGCTCGTCTATGACCTCCGCCGTTATGCGGTGGATAATTCCGTGGGTGCAGCCCGGACAATAATGGAGCGGCACATCGCACAGTGCCTTCGGACGATCAAATACTACCTGCATTCTGCCTTCTCCCCTTTCATGCTGCACACTTCTATCTCGTGCAGTATCTCTTCCGCAGACGGGATATTTCCGCCTGTTCTTCCGTAAAAATACACCGGCAGACGACATTCGGTATATAGCTTTATATCGTCTATCATCTGTCCCATATTCATCTCCACATCGAGGATAGCCTTCGCATTTCCGACCGCCTCGTTAAGCTCCTTCTTCGGGAAGGGATATAGTGTCTTCGGACGGAAAAGTCCTGCTCGGATACCCTTTTCGCGGGCGTTGTTCACTGCTGTTTCGGCAATTCTGGCAGCTGCTCCGAAGCCCGTCACCACGATATCTGCGTCCTCGCAGAGATAGCTTTCCGCGTCGGGGAGCTCATTCTCCACCTGTTCATAGCGCTTATATCGGCTGCGCACCGAATCCTCCAGGATATCGGGCTTTAAATACAACGAATTGATTATGTTATGCTCACGCTTATTTTTGTGGCCGCTGCATGCCCAGGGCTTTTCCACGGGGTTGACCTCTCTGTCGGGGAACTCCACCGGCTCCATCATCTGCCCCATTAGGCCGTCAGACAGTATCATCGCAGGCATGCGGTACTTATCCGCCATATCAAAGGCAAGATAGGTCATATCCACGGTTTCCTGAACGGAGGACGGCGCGAACACCAGCATATGAAAATCACCGTGACCCGGAGCCTTCACCGCCTGATTATAATCCGACTGTGCAGGCTGTATGCCGCCCAGTCCCGGACCACCTCTCTCAACATTCACGATAACACATGGCAGGTCGGAAGCTGCAATATATGATATGCCCTCGCTTTTCAGCGATATTCCGGGAGATGAGCTGGATGTCATCGCTCTCACACCCGAAGCCGCAGCTCCGAGGGTCATGTTAATGGCAGCTATCTCGCTTTCCGCCTGGAGAAAAACTCCACCGCGTTTTGCCATATGCTTTGCGAGGTATGCGGAAATCTCCGTCTGCGGGGTTATGGGATAGCCGAAAAAGCATTTGCAGCCGGCCCTCATTGCCGCCTCAGCGAGAGCCTCGTTTCCCTTCATAAGAACCTTGCTCATTTTAGTTGCTCCTCTCCACCCGAATAGCACAGTCGGGACATATCACCCCGCACATTGTGCAGGAGATACACTTTGAATTATCAACACATTCCGCAGAATAATATCCCTTGGAATTGCGTTGCTGTCCGATACGGACGATCTTCTTGGGGCAGACCTCAGTACAAAGTCCGCAGCCCTTGCATCTTTCGGAATTAATCGTAATCATCTGCTTGACCTTTCCCATGGCAGTTCCACCATGCGTTTCACTTCAAAAAAGCCCTCATTCTGTGGCGAGCCCTCAGGAACCGCCGTAAATGCGGTATCAAGTCCCGTAAGCCCTTCAAGCTCTCTTCCAAATTCAAAAGAGCTTCGGACGGTATCAAAATCGGTCTCAGCTCCGAGATTTGAGTTATTCACAAGAGCCGTACATTTCATGCCGCATGCACCTTCAATATCTCGTAAGATACCTGCTGCTTCCTGGGGAGAAAAATCCTCCCGCCGATACATGTTAAACACATATAGCATATCTGTATTATTGGCATATTTTTGAAAAATATGCCGATATCTTCCGAGAGCAAATGCTCCCGCATCATCTCCGCCCACATCAATTATGACGCGGTCCCCTGAAGCTATTATATTCTCCATATCAAAATCAAGAACAGGCGTATCAAGATTAGTGCCTGCATACATAGGACAAAAGCTTGTTATATCATTATCCTCGAACAGCCTTTTAAAGTCAGCCGTTCTGAAATAGGGATTGACTATATCCGCGTCCACCACCGAAACAGTGCCGGTTCTCCGCAGATACATCGCCATGTTCACGGCCAGATTTGTCTTTCCCACACCGTAATGTCCCGTAAGGATAGTTATTTTTTTGAAGCTGTAATTCATACTTTTTCCTCTGCGTTAACATTTCATCTGGTTTCTAAAACTATTATAAATCATTTTTATAATTTTGTCAAGGGATTTTTTGTATCATCAAAAATTTTTATAAAAACCCTATTGTAATTTTAGGAACAATATGTTATAATAATATCATACAGGAAAAACGACAAAAAATCAGACGAAAGGAGCGACCAATATGAATAATGGTCTTGCATATGGACCGGGACTTTTTTCCTCAGATGCTGAAAGCTTTCACCTGCCCAGATGGAATGAGCTTCCCGATCTGGAGCTGTACATGGATCAGGTCATTACGCTGATCAACAAATATATCGGCCCGCTCTCTGCGGATACCGACGCTCCGCTTACTCCGTCCATGATAAACAACTATGTTAAGCTGGACATACTGCCTGCGCCTGTCAAAAAAAAGTATTCACGCATACATATATCGCGGCTGATAATGATATGCGTTTTAAAGCCGATTCTGCCCATACCTCTCATTGGCACGCTGATAGATATCCTTCTGAAGTCGCGCTCCGACGAGGAGATGTTCAACTATTTCAACGAGCATTATGAGCTTGCATTTGCTAAAACAAACGAAATAATCCGTGAATCCTTCGGCGAGATATCAAAAAATGAATCCGATGATGAATCTATCCTATCGCTGGCTGTGATGCAGGCGGCAGCTGTTTCGGGCGGCGGAAAGCTTCTGGCAGAGAAGGCGCTTTCCGAGCTGATGAACGGTGGGCCCATTGATGATGACAGCAAATACTGAATGAAAAAATCGGGATACGCAAAGCTTTCTGCGTACCCCGATTTTTATGTATTTTATAAGGTCTGGTCAATAAGCCCCTGCGGCAGCAATTGAACGAAGCCGCCTGCGCACGTCCTCCACGTCCTCAGTACGAGTCATTCCGAAGGTGTCCTCCTCCGACCTCAGCACTGTCATTTCCGCCTTTTTTTCCTCCAACAGCTCGCCTAAAATGTTGGGGATAATAAACTCGCTCTCCGAGTCCTCGGGAAGCTGCCGCAGAAAATCGGCGAAGCGCTTCTCCAGCTCGGATATCATTTTCGGAGTGAAACCGAAAAAGTTCATGGAAACAAGGCTGTCACCGGGAAGCTCCTCGGTAACTCCCTGCTTGTTTTTGCCCGAAATCACGCCGTTTTCCTCGGTGATGCCATAGTATTCGCTTATCCTTGTGAGCCTTTCTCCCGCGGTATGGCATATTGCACGATTAACAGAGCCATTCCCGCTGATAGACTTTTTCAGGATATATCCCACCATGCAGCCACTAAGCATATCATCATTATCATCGGCGTTCACAAGAAAGCCATGGACCTTCTCAAAGGCAGACCTGCCATAGTAATCATCGGAATTTATCACAGCAAAGGGCGTATCTATCACATTTCTTGCCGCAAGCAGTGCGTGACCTGTTCCCCATGGCTTAGTGCGATTTGTCTTTATCTTCACAGGGATATCCTCCGGATCCTGAAAAACATACTGTACCTTCACGCCATATTTTTCGCTGATATGCCCTGTTTTGCTTACAAATTCCTCTTCGATTTCCCGTCGGATAATGAATATCACACGGTCAAAGCCTGCCTTTGCCGCATCACAGACAGAATATTCCAGAAGAGTCTCACCATTCTCGCCCACAGGTGCAAGCTGCTTTATACCGCCCTTGAAGCGGCTTCCCATTCCCGCTGCCATGATCACTACTGATGTTTCCATAAATAGTCCTTTCTCGAAGCACAGGTCTCCGATAATTATTGTTTATTTTATTATTTTTTCCGCAAAGCTGTTGCCGGAAATTGCCGAGCTGTCCACTCCCAGCATATGGCAGACCGACGCGCCTATATCCGCAAAGCTGCCAGTGCCGATATTACAGGGCTTCACCGAGCCTCCGCACACTAAAACAGGAATATATTCTCTTGTATGATCTGTTCCGTGAGCAGTCGGGTCACAGCCATGATCGGCAGTCACAATTATCACATCGTCCTCGGATATGATGCTCTTAAGCTCCGCAAGGCGCCTGTCAAACTCGCTGAGCGCCTCTGCATAGCCAACCGCGTCCCGTCTGTGACCGTATACCATATCAAAATCCACCAGATTCACAAAGCACAGTCCATGGAAGCTTTTCTTCGCATAAGCAATAGTCTTATCCATTCCGTCGGAATTGTTCTCGGTGCGGACAAATTCTGTAATTCCCTTTCCCGCAAAGATATCGTTTATCTTGCCAACGGCGATAACGTCCAGGCCTGCGCCGCTGATAAGGTCAAGCATCGTATCCTTCGGTGGAACCAGAGAAAAGTCATGTCTGCGAGGAGTACGCACAAAGGGATATTCTCCGCTGAAGGGACGGGCGATAACTCGTCCCACACCGTATTTTCCCGTCAGGATTTTTCTTGCCGCCTCGCAATATTCGTACAGCTTTTCAACAGGGATAACATCCTCATGAGCAGCTATCTGGAACACACTATCTGCGGAGGTATACACAATAAGTCCGCCGTTTTCCATAGCCTCCCTGCCATAATCAGCAATGACCTTCGTACCAGAATAGGGCTTATTGCACAGGACCTTTCGTCCGGTAGCAGCCTCAAATTTGCTTATCA
>CAMEYZ010000073.1 GCA_945947715.1 uncultured Clostridia bacterium
CAAGAAAGTCATTCTGCCTCTGGTGAACAAGGAAATCCCCGTTGTTGCCGATGATTACGTTGAGACCGACTTCGGAACTGGCGTTGTTAAGATAACTCCTGCTCACGACCCCAACGACTTCGAGGTTGGAAAGCGCCATGATCTGCCCGTTATAAACGTACTGACCGACGACGCTAAGATAGTTGACGATTATCCCGCTTATGCAGGCATGGACAGATATGAGGCAAGAAAGAAGATCGTCGAGGACCTGGACAAGGGCGGCTTCCTGGTAAGAGTTGAGGACTACAGCCACAACGTAGGCACCTGCTACCGCTGCGGCACCACCGTTGAGCCTAAGGTATCTACTCAGTGGTTCGTAAAGATGAAGCCTCTTGCACAGCCTGCTATCGACGCTGTCAAGAAGGGCGAGACAAAGTTTGTTCCCGAACGCTTTGAGAAGATCTATTTCCACTGGCTGGAAAATATCCGTGACTGGTGCATCTCCCGACAGATATGGTGGGGTCATCAGATACCCGCATTCTACTGCGACGACTGCGGCGAAATGATCGTAACAAAGGAAAACTCCGCAGTATGCCCCAAGTGCGGCAAGCCCATGCGTCGTGACCCTGACACTCTCGATACCTGGTTCAGCTCCGCATTATGGCCATTCTCCACACTGGGCTGGCCCGACACCGAGGCGGAGGATTTCAAGTGCTTCTACCCCACAAACACCCTTGTTACAGGCTATGATATCATCCCCTTCTGGGTAATGAGAATGATGTTCTCAGGAATCGAATGTACCGGACAGGTTCCCTTTGATACCGTACTTATCCACGGTCTGGTAAGAGACGAGCTGGGACGCAAGATGTCCAAGTCCTTAGGAAACGGCGTGGACCCGCTGGAGGAGATAGACAAGTACGGCGCAGATGCTCTCCGGTTCATGCTTGCTACGGGCAACGCTCCCGGAAACGATATGAGATATATCGAGGAAAAGGTAAAGTCCTCCAGAAACTTTGCAAACAAGCTCTGGAACGCTTCCCGCTTCGTTCTTATGAATCTCCCCGACAGCTTCACCTTCAAGGGACTTCCCGAAAAGCTTGCTGTTGAGGACAAGTGGGTCATCAGCAGATTCAACACCCTTGCTAAGGAGGTCAACCAGAATCTTGAAGCCTTTGAGCTGGGCGTTGCCTGCCAGAAGCTGTACGACTTCATCTGGGACATCTACTGCGACTGGTACATCGAGCTTACCAAGCCCCGTATCCAGGCAGGCGGAGAAACTGCTGAAAATGCTCAGGACGTACTGGTATGGATACTCCGCGGCATGCTGAAGCTGCTGCACCCCTTCATGCCCTTTGTTACAGAGGAGATATGGTCCGCAGTTTCCGACGAGGATACTCCCATTATGCTGTCCGACTATCCCGTGTACGATGAAAAGCTGTCCTTTGCCGAGGACGAGGCTTCCTTTGAGAAGATAATCGAGGCGATACGTGCCATAAGAAACCGCCGCGCAGAAATGAATGTTGTTCCTTCTGTAAAGGCTAAGCTGTTCATCGAGACCGAATACAAGGATATCTTCTCTCAGAGTGAGATGTTCTTTGAGAGACTGGCTTTTGCTTCCTCGGTTGAGATTTGTGACAGCTTCAGCGGCTCTGATGCAGTTACTGTCGTTACTGACAGCGCAAGAATATTCATTCCTCTGGACGATCTCGTTGACAGGGAAAAGGAGCTTGCACGACTTGAAAAGGAAAAGAAGGCAGTTCAGAAGGATATTGATTTCTCAAGCAATAAGCTGAACAATCAGGGCTTTATGGCAAAGGCTCCCGCAGCACAGATCGAAAACGAAAAGGCTAAGCTTGCCAAGGCACAGGAAAAAATGGCTAAGATCGAACAGTCTATCGCAGCTATGAAAAAGTAATCCCGTTTTCAAAAACGGTAATCAGGGTGAGGTGATTTGCGCCTCACCCTGATTTGTTTCTGCAGACGTTTCAAACGCATGTTCGCGTTATATTGACATTATCGCCCAGATGTGATATAATAATAGTATATGGGTAATCGCAGATATTGACAAATTACGCCGATTATATTATTATATATATAACAGCATTTTCGGGAGGTGCAGAGAATGGATATATCTAAGGAGCATTTTGAAGAGCTGGTAAAGGAAAGCTGTGCATCAGTTAAATGCTCAAACCGCCGCACCGCAGCTGTTATGATAATACTCAGAGTGCTGGGTTTGGCCTTTGTGGCGGGCGCAGTTGTTATAGTATTTTCTCTGCCCGTGGGAGTCATTATCTGTGCTGCTGCAGCTGTGCTGTTCATTGCTCTTTATTACATTGAGATACATTCCGAAAACAACGCTCAGCTGGAGCGGTATCACATGATACTTACAAAGACCTCCTTTGCCGCGGCATCAAAATACTGTTCTGAGGGCTGCACTGACGAGGCTGTCAGCCAGCTTAAAGCTGCTCTCGACACCGAAACAGATATGCGCAGGAAAGCTGTTCTCGAAGACATTCTGTCCCAGGCGCATATCCTGCGGGGAGAAGCCTTTGAGCCCGCTCCCATTGACGAAGAGCTTCTCGAAGAGGACGTATATTTTGAGCTTCTCAGCCTGTATCACTCACTGCGTGAGAATATCCTTGCAGAGGACAATTCATTAAGGACATATTCCATAACCTCGGTCTATGAGGAAATCTCGGAGCTCGTAAAAAATAACGATGAACTGCAAAACGATACAATGACCGCAGCGAAGCTCATTGATACTGAAATACTGATGTCCTATTTCAAGGAGGACTATTTCCGCTGCGCCGATAATATCGACGCAAGACTTGTCTGCACAGATATATTCTCGGAAGGTCAGCAGGAAATATCTTCTGCCGCCTGCGGATATATCATTTTAAAGATACGGTGCTTTTACTATATAGGAAAATACGACGAGGCAAGGCGTCTTTGCGAGGATATTATTCAGAAGGCAGCTCCATATGAGCATCTGCTCGGACAGGCTAAGGAGCTATGGGAGCTGCTCAATTGACAAAAACGGGGAGTTATTTATGGAAATTACAAAGGAACAGTTTATGAGCACAGTGGAGTATCATAAACGTATCATCAAAAGGATAGGCATAATAACCAAAATAATGATTGTTTTTTCTGTGTTATGCGTTCTGACCTGCGCAGTTACCGCAGCAGCTTTCATAGCATCCAGAAATAAGGATATCCTTGATATTGCGATGACAGCTATCGCAGCTTCTGTTCTGATACTGCTGATATTCTCGCTGTACGGTAATACAGTATCAAAAAAATACGACCACTGTCCCGCTTCGAAAAATATATCGGGGCTGATGAAAAAGCTGCGCAACGAATACTTTACTAATGATTACATGTCGTGGGCCAGCGGACTTCTCCGCACTGAAAATGATGTACTGTGCAGAGGCTTTATCCGCAGGTCACTGATATCGGCGAATTTATTTCGCGGAGAGTTTGATATTGCCTTTCGCGCCAATATCCCTGACAATGAGCTTTTCAGAAAGGATAGATTTTACGAACTATGCTATCTGAGTAACGTGATGAATTATCAGTTTGCCGCAGGAGGAGACCGCGAAGCTGCTGAAAATGCTTACAGACGCTTCAATGAGCTATTCTATAGCGGTCTTATAGACACAAGCATCTTTTCGACAATGATACTCGCAGTTGACAGTGAAATAACCTATTCAATGGAGCACGGCAACTGGGAGAGAGCGATATACTACATAGACATGTTCAGTTTAGTATATGAAAGCGAGCTGCATAAAGGACTTTACGGCGCTGCTGTTGAATATGCGGCGCACATGATGAACAAGGCTGAAGCACTGTATCATCTGGGATATGCCGAAGAGGCAAGGGCTCTTATCGGAGCATGGATAGAATATCTCAGACCCTTCCCCTATCGGTACAATAAAGCTCAGCAGCTTCTCAGTGCTGCTTCTCAAGGAGGACTTTCTCAATGAATATAACCAAGGAACAATATCAGAATGGCATAGACCGCAATAATGAACAGATAAAAAGACTGAATTCCGGGACAAAAAGGTCAATAACTATCGTCTGTGTGCTTATCCTACTTTCGCTTGTATTCTTTATCCTTGACCTTATTTCCAAAAAGCTCATCAATCTTATCATCGTGCTTTTGCTGTGGGGCTCAGCGGCGCTGCTCTACTTTTTGATGAAGAAAAACATAAACGACTACACAATCAAAGAATGTCACACCACCTCTGATGCCCACATATCGGACCTGGAAAAGCTTATGAATTCAGGCTCCTTTTCAAACGGCTTTGTATCAAGGGCGAATTATCTTCTTTCCTCCGAAACAAATATCTACGCAAGAGGTCATATCCGCAAGCTGCTCACCTGCGGCTACTTTTTCCGCGGAGAGTTTGACATTGCCTTCCGCACAAACTACCGCGACGAGGAGCTTTTCGCTAAGGATAAATATTATGAGCTTGTCTATCTGAAAAATATCGTATACTACTACTTCAACATGCCCAGCACCACAGGCGGCACTGAGTACGGCGAGGAAGCATACAGACAGTTTCAGGAGCTGTGCAACAGCGGCAAAGTAAATATGAAAAATCTCTCTGTGCTGAACGTTGTCATCAGCTGTGAGATAGATTATGCTTTAGCTCACGGCGACTGGCAGAGGGCACTGGACTATATCGACATTATTTCCATTGCGTACAAAAACGTGGAACAGTCGCAGAGCTTCGGAGTAAAGGCTGAATATGCTGAATTGATGATGAAAAAGGCTGAGGCTATGTATAATCTGGGACAGCTTCACGATGCCAAGTCGATTCTCTTTGACTGGTCGGAGTATCTCAAGCCCTTCCCCTATCAGTACGGCAAGGCTCAGCAGCTTATGCAGAGCATCTCACAGTCGGAAAACGCATAAGAAGGTAACATAATGAACATAACAAAAGAACAGTTTATTTCCGCTCTGGAACAGAAAAAGAAACGTATCAGAATATTCAATAAACGCTCCACATTAATGATATTCTCTTTCTTTTTCTGTCTGGGTATCTCTGTCATTCTTATGTTTATCGGTATTGCTTTGAACAGCTCGGCTCTTTTCTGCAGCATGATACGGTTCATCGGAATTGCGTTTCTGATAATCGGTGTGGGACTGTACATCATCAACCGCAGAATGACAAGGTCTGTCTGCACTAAAGAAAATCATCATCCCCCTTCAAGATATATCCTTGATCTTACGGACACTTTATCTCAGGAATCCTTTTCCGACGGGTTCATGTCACAGGCAGAAGGACTGCTGACTATTGAAACGGATACCTTAAATCTGGGGCACATCCGCTGTTTTCTGGTGGGCGGATACCTTTTCCGAGGAGAATATGACAAAGCATCGGAGTTCAATATCTTCGATGAAAAGCTTTTTCAGAAGGACAGCTATTATCAGCTCAGCTATCTGAATGCTCTTATACAGTATGATCTGTCCGCTCAGCC
The DNA here is from genome assembly GCA_945947715.1 of uncultured Clostridia bacterium. Taxonomy (GTDB): domain Bacteria; phylum Bacillota; class Clostridia; order Oscillospirales; family Ruminococcaceae; genus RGIG4694. The sequence continues at coordinate 5,464 of CAMEYZ010000073.1, forward strand.
TCCGAGAGATATTGAGGACAATTACAGACGCTTTTCTGAGATTTTTGAAAGTAACAGGATAAACAGGGACGATCCTGTTGTACTTTGTTCTGCTCTGTGTTGTGAAGCAAATTATGCATCGTCTCACGAAGATTTTCAGAAGGCACTTGATGCTCTGGATACGATCACTCTTTGTTACGGAAATCCGGAAGATCCCGAACAGATAAGCTCATATGGCGCCAAAGCTGACTATGCTTCACTGATGATCTCTAAAGCAGAAGTTCTGTACCGGCTCGGAAAAAAGAGTGAAGCAAAGGCTCTTGCTGAGAAATGGGCAGTATCACTTTCCGATTTTCCCCATCAGTTTAACAAAGCCCGTCAGCTTTTACAGAAAATATCACAAGATCACACAGAGGTGCAGTAAAGCATGGAAATAAGCGAAGTAATGAATTTTATCAACGGCTACAGCAAGTCGGGTACGCCAGTATCCGACCTTTCACGATTCAAGCGTCTTATGAGAAGTCTCGGCGACCCTCAGAACAGCCTTGAATATATCCACGTAGCAGGCACCAACGGCAAGGGCTCCACTGTAAGGATGCTGTCCGAAATTTTCCAGGCAGCAGGCTACAAAACCGGAGAATTCACCTCCCCCTTTATCTACCGTTACAACGACAGAATATGCATCGACGGAAACGAAATAACTGATGCTGACCTTTCCGCTGCGGCAGACAAGGTCATACCTGCGGTCAGGGCATCCTTGGAGCTGGGTTACTCACAGTTTGAGATAACCTGCGCCATAGCCTTTGTTTATTTTGCAGCGAAAAAGTGCGATATCGTCATTCTTGAAACAGGTGTCGGCGGACTCCTTGACTGTACGAATATTATCCAGCCCCCTGTCTGCTCGGTGATAACCTCCATATCCTACGACCACACCGCAGTCCTGGGAAGCACTATCGAAGATATTGCCCGCCACAAGGCAGGGATAATCAAAAAGGAATCCCCCTGCGTGCTTATGTGTGGAAATCCTCCCGAGGCTGAGGACGTTATCATCGACAGAGCAGAGCTGCTGAACTCGGACGTTATCATTCCCGATATATCAAAGATAAAGGTCATTTCCTCCGACTACAGCGGAAATGTATTCACCTACAAGGGACGCCGGCTTCGCACATCAATGGCGGGAAAGCATCAGATTTACAACGCTGTCACCGCATATGAAGCAGCTAAGCTTGCCCGTTCCTACGGGTATGACCTTTCCTCCTCGGATATTGCCGAGGGAATATATAACGCTGCTGTGCCTTCAAGATGCCAGGTGATTCAGGAAAGCTCCCCCATGATAATTATGGACGGAGCCCATAATCCCGACGGAATGAGGGTACTGTCCGAATTTGTTCGGGATATAAGATGTACTCCGAAGGTAATGGTCTGCGGCATGCTTGAAAGCAAGGACTGGCAGGGCGCGCTGAGCTATATCTCCCCATACATCGACAAAGCCTACTGCGTGGACGGATTTTATAAGAACTCCGTTTTTGCCCCGAAGCTTGCCCAGTGCTTTAAAAACGGCGAGGCCGTCAGCATTCGGGAGGCTTATTATAAGGCGGCTGTCTATGCGGGAGAACACGGACTTGTGGTCATTGGCGGCTCGCTCTATCTTGCTTCTGCCCTCCATAAATTCAGCAGCATATAACAGCTTCGGACAATATCAGGTAATTTGTGCATAATATACAAAAAATCGGAGCATTTTTTAGTTTCGAAATGCTCCGAAAACTATTGAAGTTAAACGTTTAATTATGGTATAATATATATGTCCGCAGACATCGGCTGGTCTGTAAAGGTTTTCACCTTTCCCGCAGATGTCGGCAAACATTAAATCAAGAAAGAGGTATAGTTCAATGAAATTCGGTTTCTTTGATGACTCAAAAAAGGAGTATGTGATAACTTCTCCTCAGACTCCCTATCCCTGGATAAACTACCTTGGCACACAGGACTTTTTCAGCCTGATTTCCAACACTGCAGGCGGCTACAGCTTCTATAAGGATGCTCGTCTTGCAAGAATCACACGTTATCGCTACAATAACGTTCCCGCAGATGCAGGCGGAAGATATTTTTACATAAACGACAACGGTACAGTCTGGAATCCCGGCTGGTCTCCCGTAAAGACTGAGCTGGACGAGTATGTTTGCCGCCATGGCATGGGCTACACCGTTATCAAGGGAAAGAAAAACAACCTCTCCGCTGAGGTAACCTTCTTCGTTCCCCAGAACTTCACAGGCGAGGTACAGAAGGTAGTCCTCACCAATGAAGGCTCCGAAAAGAAGACTGTAAAGCTTTTCTCCTTCCTCGAATGGTGCTTATGGGACGCTAACGACGACTCCACCAACTTCCAGAGAAACTTCAATACAGGTGAGGTAGAGATTGAGGGCAGCACTATCTTCCACAAGACCGAGTACAAGGAAAGAAGAAATCACTTTGCTTTCTATCACGTAAACGACAGCATTGACGGATTCGATACCGACCGTGAGTCCTTTATGGGAAGCATCTACAACGATTTCGGCAATCCTCAGACCGTTTTCGAGGGCAAGCCCACAAACTCTGTTGCAGACGGCTGGTCTCCCGTGGCTTCCCACTACAAGGAGATCACTCTCGAGGCAGGCGAGTCCAAGACTCTCGTTTACATTTTAGGCTATGTTGAGAATCCCTATGAGGAGAAATTCAACGCAGATGGCTCCATGAACAAGTCCCGCGCTTATGAGATGATAAAGAAGTTCGACACAGCCGCAAAGGCTGATGCAGCTCTTGAGGAGCTTAAGGAAACATGGGACGAGCTTCTCTCTATCTACACTCTCTCCTCTCCTGAGGAAAAGCTCAACAGACAGGTCAATATCTGGAACCAGTATCAGTGCATGGTAACATTCAACCTTTCACGTTCCGCTTCCTACTTCGAGAGCGGTATCGGTAGAGGCATGGGCTTCAGAGATTCCAACCAGGATATCCTCGGCTTTGTTCATCAGATACCCGAAAGAGCAAGAGAGAGAATACTCGATATTGCAGCAACTCAGCTTGAGGACGGCGGAAACTATCATCAGTATCAGCCCCTTACCAAGAAGGGTAACGACGCTGCAGGCACAAACTTCAACGATGACCCCCTGTGGATGATTCTCTCCACTGCAGCTTATATCAAGGAAACCGGCGATTTCGGTATCCTCGACGAGATGGTCCCCTACAAGAACGACGACAGTCTTGCACAGCCTCTTCTCGACCACTTAAAGCGTTCCTTCTACCATGTTGTAAATAACAAGGGTCCTCACGGACTTCCCCTTATCGGACGTGCTGACTGGAACGACTGCCTTAACCTCAACTGCTTCTCACGCGTTCCCGGCGAGAGCTTCCAGAACACCGCAAGCAACATCGCAAAGGAAGTTGACCCCGAAACAGGCAAGCCCCTCAACGAACAGACAGCAGAGTCTGTTATGATCGCAGGTATGTTCACCTTTATTGGTCCTGAGTACGTTGAGCTCTGTCGCAGAAAGGGCGATACCGCTGAGGCTGACAAGGCTCAGGCTGAGATAGACGCAATGAAGAAGGCTATAGTTGACTTCGGCTGGGACGGAGACTGGTACAGACGTGCATACGACGCTTACGGCAAGGTAGTAGGCTCCAAGGAAAACGACGAAGGTAAGATTTTCATCGAACCTCAGGGCTTCTGCATCATGTCCGATATCGGCGGCGAGGATTACACCGAAAAGGCACTTGCTTCTATCGACAAGTACCTCGGCACCGAGCATGGCCTCGTACTCAACAATCCTCCCTTCACAAAGTACAAGGTAGAGTAC
>CAMEYZ010000074.1 GCA_945947715.1 uncultured Clostridia bacterium
AACGTAGCTACGTTGTTTGCGAGCAAGTGAAATGGTGACCCGTACGGGAATTGAACCCGTATGGTGACATACAGCTGAATTGCAAGAAGTCAGCAGAGGTCATAGTACCGGGAAGAAATTTTTCCCCGGAAAGGACCGAACAATAGTCAGTCTTGGAAACGAAGGAGGGAGAAGCAATGCAAAGACCACAGAAAACGGCGGAAGTCGGCTGCCCCTGCGAGGGTATGTTGGAAACAAAGAGTAACAGGGGAGCGTGCAGTATTGCTTTGACTGAAACGGAAAGAAAAGACGGTGCAGAAAACTTACTGGAAAGAATACTTGAACGCAATAATCTCAATCAAGCATACTTGAAGGTAAAAAGGAATGGAGGCTCGGCAGGAATAGACGGAATGACAGTAGAGGAAATGCTGCCATACCTAAAAGAAAATCGTGAAGAATTGCTGAAAGCGCTGAGAAGCGGAACTTACAAGCCGAAGGCAGTAAAACGGGTAGAAATACCTAAGCCCGACGGCGGAAAGAGAATGCTTGGAGTACCGACAGTCATGGACCGAATGATACAACAAGCAATAGTGCAGGTGTTACAGCCGATATACGAACCACTCTTTTCGGAAAGCAGCTACGGTTTCAGACCAAAGCGAATCGCACATCAGGCAATGAAGCAGGCGTTGGAATACTACAAGGAAGGGTATACACAAGTAGTAGATTTAGACCTTGCAAAGTATTTCGATACGGTAAATCACGAGATACTGATAGGAATGTTAAGGGAGCAAATCAAGGACGAAAGGGTCATAAGTCTGATACGCAAATATCTGAAAAGCGGAGTTATGATAAATGGTCTGATGAGTCCGACAAGAGAGGGAACGCCGCAGGGCGGAAACCTCTCACCGCTTCTGAGCAACATATATCTCACATCGTTTGACCGACTGCTTGAAAGCAGGGGACATAAATTTGTGAGATATGCAGACGATTGTAATATATACGTCAAAAGTAGCCGAGCCGCCGAAAGAGTAATGAACAACTGCGTGAAATTTCTGGGCTTTTCAATGTACAAAACAGGAAAGAAAGCAGGAATACGCCCACACAGCAAAAGCATTAAGAGGTTCAAGGATAAAATCCGAGAACTGACAAGTCGAAAACAGGCAAGGACGATTGAAAATATACTTCAGCGGCTTAAAAGATACACAACATGCTGGATTGGATATTACTCCATTGCAGATATGGAAAGCAAGATTAAAGGCGTAAACGAGTGGATAAGGCGAAGAATACGCCAAATCTATTGGAAACAATGGAAGAAAAACAAAACTAAGCACGACAACCTTGTAAAGCTTGGAATAGGCAGTGAAACAGCGTGGATGTGGGCAAACAGCAGGAAGGGCTACTGGAGAATTTCTTGTAGTCAGATACTTGCTATGTCATTAACAAACGAATACCTTGCATCAGTCGGATATGATGACATACTCGAAAGATACAAGGTACTGCACACAAACTATTGAACCGCCGTGTACCGAACGGTATGCACGGTGGTGTGAGAGGTCGGCTGCGGGGCTAATGGGCAGCCTCCTACTCGATTATCATATCATGCTTCAGCGGGAGCAGCTTCCTGCTTGGGCTTTTTGGAGCCGTCTCCCTTGTTGCTGCGCTTGTTTTCAAGGAATACCCAGAGGGGACCCGATACGCAAAGGGAGGAATAGGTTCCCGATATCATTCCGACCATAACGGGGAATGAGAAGGGGATAATGGACTGCACATCGTAGATAAGAGCGACTACTGTAACTGCCAGCATTGCAAGTATCGTAGTCAGCGAGGTTATCATAGAACGTGTAAGCGACTGATTAATGCTTCTGTTTGTGACCTCCGCGAGAGTGAGCTTTTCTTTTCTGTAAAGCAGCTTGTTCTCTCTGATACGGTCGTAAATAACGATGGTGTTGTTGATGGAGTAACCGAGGATAGTCAGGACAACTGCCATAAAGTTGGAGTCGATGTCCATGCGGAAGATGACGAAGGTCGCATAAACCACGAAGATATCATGGAACAGAGCGATAACTGCGCATACGCCCGCAAGCCAGCCGCCGATATTCTTGAATCGAATCGCGATGTAGATGATAAGCACGATAGACGAGAAAACTACAGCAACCAGACACTTAAGGAAGAAGGTCTGTCCGGAAGCGGCGGAAACATCTGAGGACTGGATAAGCTCCAGATTATTTTCACTGTAGAGCTCGTCCAGCTTGGTGGTAAGCTCTAACTGCCCGTCGGAATTAAGCTCAGTTTTTGCGTTTATCTCCACCTGAATCTTGTTTTTGCCTGTGGTGAAGTCGGAGCCTGTGTTCACAGCGACCTCTGCGCCGCCGAGAGCGTCCTGAACAGAGCTTTTGAAGTCGTCGGGAGATATCTCACCGTCGTAAACGTAGGAGAGCATCGTTCCGCCTACAAATTCGATATCAAGCTTTACGCCTGCAAATACAGTGAAGAGAATACCCAGAACGATTATTGCCAGTGAAATGATCAGATAACGCTTGCTGTTGCCGATAAAATCAATATTAAAGGTCTTTTTCTTCATTATCTTTCACCTCCGTACAGCTTGACGTTTCTGAGCGCCTTGAACTTGGAAATCGAAGAAAGCATCAGGTGCGAGCATACAACTCCGAAGAAGAGGTTCAGTATGGTACCTGTCAGCAGTGTGTAGCCGAAGGAGTAGATAGTACCTGCTGTGGAGGGACCGAACATAAAGAATACGAAGTTCAGTACCTTTGCGAAGAAGCTGTCGGGAGTACCGAAAGCGCCCATAAGGATAATTGCGACCAGTATCATGGTGACGTTTCCGTCAACGATAGCAGAGAGCGCATTCTTGTAGCCTACCTCGATAGCACCGTCGAGGGTCTTGCCCTTGTTGATTTCTTCCTTGATACGTTCAAAGGTGATAACGTTGGCGTCAACGCCCATGCCGACTGCAAGGATAATACCTGCAATACCGGGGATAGTGAGGATAGAGCTGTTCATGAAGCCGAAATAGCCCGATACCACAGCCAGTGTGCCTGCTACCTGACCGATAAGTGCGATATCAGCCACCAGACCGGGAAGACGGTAAACGATGATCATAAATATTGAAATAACTCCGAATGCGATGATACCTGCGATGACCATAGCATTGAGAGCGCCTGTTCCCATCATAGGAGAAATTGTGGAGAAGCTTGAGGTCTCCAGCTTGAAGGGAAGTGCACCGGAATTTATCTTGTCCGCCAGTGATTTTGCGCTGTCTGCGTCGAAACTGCCGGTAATTGTAGCATTGCCGGAGGGGATAGCCTCGTTTACGGTAGGAGCGGATATCATAGTATCGTCCATCCAGATAGAGATGCAGTCATGAGCTTCCGCAAGTCTTGCAGTTGCCTCAGCGAATTTAGATGTACCATCGGCAGTAAGCTCCAGAACTACTACCCACTGACCTGTACCATTTTCAGTGCTTGCGTTCTGATAAGCAGCATAAGCCTTGGACACGTCCTTACCCTCAAGGATAACATTTTCCGCAGTAATGCCGGAAGGTTTGTTGAGCTCATCTCTCTCGTCGCTCTCGCGGAAGGTCAGAGCCGCTGTTTCGCCCAGCTCCTTAACGGCTGCCTGGGGGTCGAAGTCAGTCTCGTCCTCCTTCCAGGGGAAACGAACGATGATACGGTCGTTGTTGTAGTCGATGTATGATTCGTAGTCGGTGATGCCCAGATTTATCATACGCTGAACGATGACCTCCTTGGCGGAGTCAAGCTGAGAATCATCGGCGTCGAAGCCCTCCGGGGGAGTAAAGGTGACGTCCACGCCGCCCTTGATGTCGATGCCGAAGCGGATATTGTCCACGCCCTTGATGTAAACCTTGGTTATATCACCGTAATGTGTGCTGAAGCCGACAATTACCGAAGCGGCAAATGCCAGGATCAGAATCAGAACGATGAAAAAAACAGGTTTTTTGACCCTTTTCACGCTTTAATCAATCCTTTCAAATGCTGATGAAAATATTACTTAATGATATTAGAACAACTATCGTAATATTATAACATACTAATTGCACTTTGTCAATACACTTATTGCACAAAAACCCGCAGTATCCGACATATGATACGTGTTTTTTCGGGCAGTATCCAAAGCCTTCTGCCGTTTTCCGACAGTTATTGACAAGACCGGCAGCGCATGGTATAATACTATTGTCGGTTTCTTCCGCAAGGAGGAGGTGATAGTCTTGGATTACATAGCTTCTTTAGCTATTTCTGTCGTAGCAGGTATAATTAGTCACTATATCTGCAAGTGGCTTGACAGAAATGAAAAGTGAACCGATAAGCCCTAATCAGAACCCCCTCAGAGGAGTCAGCTCTGAGGGGGTTCGTTTTGCGTGTAATAGTCTTGGATAGCTTCTTTATCTATCAATAATAATATACCACAAAAAATCTTTTTTGTCAAGGGCTGTTCTGATTTTTGATGACAGCTTAAGCTCCATTCACCCTTTCTCCTAGGCGGAATAAGATATACTGATGAATATTCGCCAAAGGAGCTTTTGAATATGGACCCTGCCGTATTGCTGTTTGCTGCTGCGGTATCTCTTGACCTTGCCGCTGCGGCCTTTGCCATAGGCAGCGGCGGAATAAAGATACCTCATCTGTCCGCCGTCGCCATAAGTGCCGAGGGGGCGCTGTTTCTGATGCTTCCTGCGCTGTTCGGAGATGTTATCTGTGCGCAGCTGAACGAAAATATCTGCCGAATCGCAGGAAAGCTGCTTCTTGTGGTTCTTGGGATAGTCATGCTTTGCAAATACTACCTTAAGGGCAGCGGGAAGGAGAAAAAATATCCTCTGTGCGTCTGCATAGACGAATCCGAGGCAGACTGCGCTGACCGAAACAGGGACTGCCGCCTGAGCTTTTCCGAAGCGGCTGTCCTCGGAGCGGGACTATCCGCCGATTCTGCTGTAACAGGCTTTTCCGCAGGTCTTGCGGGGCTCACCCGTGGGGAATGCTTTGCTATGCTGATATGCGCCTTTGTCATCGGACTGCTTTCCATTGAGCTTTGCTCTGCTTTGGGACGTAAGCTGTCCTCGAAGCTGAAATTTAACACAGGCTTTATCGGCGGAGCTATTCTGCTGCTGCTTGCCGTGCTAATTTAAGTCAGTCGTTCTTCACGGCAACTCCCGCTCTTACTGGGATAGCAACAGCTGCGAAATAGCCGCTTCCTGTAAGTCTGTCAGCGCAGCGGGAGGCCTCCGAGGTCTCCTTGAATATGCCGAAAACTGCGGAGCCGCTGCCTGTCATTACAGAGCATAATGCTCCCGATTCAAGCATAATCTCCTTGATATCCTTTACCTCAGGAAGGTCCACCGCCTGCTCGAAGATGTTCTGGCAATAGGGAGCTATCTCCTCGATATTTCCAGAACAGAAGGCTGCGGCGATGTCCTCGGCATCAATGGGCTGGATATCGTCCTCGTCAATCTTTTTATATGCTGCAGCTGTGGAGACGGACTCTTTTCCCTTTGCAACTACAAAGAAGCAGTCGGGAAGATAGCTGAGCTGTCGGAGCATATCGCCCTTTCCTGTACAATACTGGGTTCTACCCACAATGCAGAAGGGCACGTCCGCGCCTGAATCTGCGCCGATGTTGCACAGCTCCTCGGAGTCCAGCCATACGCCGGTAAGATTATTGAGTGCTGCAACTACTGCGGCTGCGTCGGCGCTTCCTCCGCTGAGGCCTGCCTCCATGGGGATATGCTTTTCGATGTGGATATCCACGCCGCAGCTGCCGTCTCCGCAGTATTCAAAGAAGCTGCGGACTGCTCCTGTACAGATATTGTCTTCGCCTGTGGGAACGTCCGGGTCAGTGCAGGTTATGGTCACTCTGTCGGATTTTTCCTCTGTATCTATGGATACGGTCACATAGTCGCAGAGACTTATGCTCTGCATTATGCTTTCAATATCGTGATATCCGTCCGCTCTTTTACGCTTGACGTCAAGATAAAGATTGACCTTTGCGGGAGCGGACATCGTTATACTTTTTTTCATGTAAAAGTCTCCTTAGTTCTGGATCTTAATATGCTTTAGCTCGGTGTTTTCCACTGCTTCGGTGAGAAGGGGCTCAAAGTCAAAGGCAGCTATCGCATCGCGGATAAGCTCTGCTGTGGGACGTGTTTTCGGGTGCTTGGGAGTAAATACCGTGCAGCAGTCCTCGTAGGGCTCGATAGATATATCAAAGGTATCAATCTTTCGTGCGGTTATGGTTATCTCGCTCTTGTCCATGCCGATGACCGGTCGGAATACAGGCATTCTGCTGAATGAATCGGTGCAGACCAGAGCGTCCATGGTCTGAGAAGCTACCTGTCCCACGCTTTCTCCGGTGATGAGCGCCTGCATGCCGTTTTTCTCGGCGATGCGCTGGGCTATCTCTATCATAAGACAGCGCATGATAACGGTGAAAAGCTCCTCGGGGCAGTTGTCTCTGATTGCCTCCTGGATACGTGTAAAGGGCACGCAGTAGAAGTCCATATCGCCACAGTAGGGGGTTATCTTCTCGCAGAGGCGCTCTACCTTGATGCGAGCGCGGTCGGAGGTGTAGGGGGGAGAAACGTAGTGAATGGCAGAGACTCTCACGCCTCGCTTTGCCATCATGTAGCCTGCAACGGGACTGTCGATGCCGCCGGAAAGCATAAGGAGAGCCTTTCCCGATGTGCCCACGGGGATACCTCCTGCAGCGGGCTTGTTTCCTGTGTGGATATAGGCGTTTTTGTCACGTATTTCAATGGTGACGGTCACCTGCGGGTCGTGGATATCCACCGAGAGCCAGGGACAATGCTCCATGATATATCCGCCAAGCTCGGCGCATATCTCGGGAGACTTCAACGGATAGCGCTTGTCGGAGCGCTTAGCGGTCACTTTAAATGTGCGTGCTGTTTCAAGCTCGGGCATGCAGTATTCCAGTGCGTCGGCGCAGAGCTTGTCAAAATCGTCCTTTTCGGCGATCATGGCACGGCATATGGCATTGGCTCCGAATACCTTTGAGGCGCGGTTGAAGGCCTCGTCAAAGTCGATGCCGTCTTCGGCGGGCTCGGCGTAGATCATGGACTGGGAGCTGGTGTAGGTGAATTTTCCCAGAGGCTTAAGACGATATCTGAGATTTTTAATAAAAGCATCTTCAAAGGTGCGGCGGTTCAGTCCCTTAAGAGCTATCTCGCCCTCCTTGAGCAGGATTATTTCCTTTACGTTTTCCATTTCTATTATTTGTCCTTCCGTTAAAAATATTATCGCAATATGGGTATTATATCACAGTTTTCCGCAATATGCAAGAGGAAATCAATTAAATAAATAACAATAGTTTATCTCATGTTTCCGTAAAAATCGGATATTATACGAGCTGTTCATGCTATTATCAAAAATTCCAATAAAACAACTTTTCTCATTCACTTGACTTTTTCAAAAATATAATGTATACTATATAAGTGAACGTTTAAAGATGAACTTTTTAAGTTATATATGATGAAAAATAAAAAAAGGACAAGTACTATATACTAAGGACTTACTCCAAACCAACAGAAAGGACTATACTTTATAATGGCAGAGCTTGTATACAACAGTCAGGGAAGGCTGCTTTTTACCGAGGAGATGCGGAAGGAATATACTATCCTTATCCCGCAGATGCTCCCTATCCATTTCAGATTCCTGGAGAGGATATTCAATAATCACGGCTATAAGGTGGAGCTGCTTACCACTACAGGCAGACGTATCGTGGACGAGGGGCTTTCACTTGTACATAACGATACCTGCTATCCTGCGCTGCTCACCACCGGACAGATGATAGACGCCCTTAAGTCGGGTAAGTACGACATCAACAAGACCGCTCTTATGATGATTCAGTCGGGCGGCGGCTGCCGTGCTTCTAACTATATCCACCTTATCCGTAAGGCTCTTAAACAGTGCGGCATGGAACAGGTGCCTGTTATTTCTCTTAATCTGGCAGGACTGGAAAAAAATCCTGGATTTAAGATAACTCCTGCGCTTTTGCGTGACCTGATAACTGCTATCTGCTATGCGGACCTGCTCATGCTCATATCCAATCAGGTGCGCCCTTATGAGCTTAATAATGGCGATACCGACAAGCGCCTCGATTACTGGATAGACGAGCTGGACCGTCAGAATTTCAGCCTGGCCAAATATGACAAGGTTGCACGGGATATCGTCAAGGATTTCGAGAATATCCCCTATGACCCCAAGAGAGATGTTGTTCGCGTGGGCGTTGTGGGTGAGATATATATTAAATATTCGCCACTGGGCAATAATGACCTGAATAAATTCCTGGAATCTGAGGGCTGTGAGGTGTATTCTCCCGGACTTATCGACTTCCTTATCTTTATGAGCGACCACCACATCGTTGAGACTGAAATGTATCATGTGAGATACAAGAAGTATGTGGCTGCGGGAGTTGTCAAGGGATTTTTCAAGAATATGCAGAACAAGCTCATCAAGGCGGTGGAGGACAGCAGATTCTTCGGACCTTCTCCCTTTGAGACGGAAAAGAAAATGGTGGAACCCTTTATTTCACCTGCAAACAAAATGGGTGAGGGTTGGCTGCTCACCGCGGAAATGCTGGATATGATTGAAATGGGCATCAACAACATTGTCTGCGCACAGCCCTTCGGCTGTCTGCCGAACCACATCATCGGAAAGGGTATGGTGCGTAAGATTCGTCAGACCTATCCTCAGGCGAATATCGTTCCCATAGACTATGACCCCGGTGCCACAAAGGTAAATCAGGAAAACCGCATCAAGCTCATGCTTGCAGCGGCACGAAATAATTAATATAAGCGCCCTCCGGCAGACCTTTCAAGCTGTCGGAGGGCTTTTTTATTTAATCAGCGGTTCCTTAATTATCAATTGACAAACGTTCAACTACTGTCTGCTTTGAGCAGGCTCTGTAGGTCAGAACAGGAAGCGATATCCCGAGAATAACGAAAAATACAAGGGTGACAAGCATCGGAACGGGACTTATCTTGAAATGAAACAGCGACATGATACCGTCCTTTGACAAGGATATTACCGGGATAAGCACCGCTGTCAGAGCTGCTGACAAAAGTATCGAGCCTATCGTATAGTAGAGGCCCTCAGTTATCAGCATTTCCTTGAGCTGACGTCCTGTCATGCCGATGGACTGGAGCACAGCAAGCTCTCTTCTGCGGGCAAATATCCCCGTAAGTATCGCATTTGCGAAATT
>CAMEYZ010000075.1 GCA_945947715.1 uncultured Clostridia bacterium
AGCACCTCAAAGCCGTCCATTTCAGGCATGTTTATATCAAGCAGAATAATATCACATTCTCCGCTCTCAAGATATGTAAGCGCCTGAGCGCCCCTCATTACAGGAATGACCTTGTAATCTCCGCTGAGCACCTTCCTTGCCGCGGTAAGATTAAGCTTATTATCGTCAACGATAAGAATATTTTTCATATGCTCCTCCTTAATCATATACAAACAGAACTCCGAGAGTACCCGGTCCGCAGTTGCTTGAAACCGTCGCGGACGCCTTAGTGACTATTATTTCATCGAACCTGCACAGTCTTTCCACTTCTGCCCTCATTTCGCTGACCGTTTTTATCGAACAGCCTGCATATGTGATGAAAAGTCGCTTTTTGTTGATTTTTCTATTCATTCTCAGCTCTCCCCTGACATATCTCAGCATCGCCTTATCATATCTGCCGATCTTTATAGTCTTAAGGGTTATCCTGCCCTCCTTCAGAGTAAGCACAGGGTGAAGACTGAAGGTTGTGCACAGCTTGCTGACGAACTTGCTTGTCTTTCCGTTTCTGTAAAGATAATCCGCGTCCATGGTAATAAAGGTCGAGGATACGCGGTCCTTCATGCGATATACCTCATCGGCTATCTCCACGGCACTTTTTCCCTCATCACGCAGCTCCACCGCCCTTATCACCATATGTCCCATTCCCGTGGACAGGTGACAGGAATCCACCACATGAACTCTTTTACCTTTTTCGCCCATTTTTTCGAGAGCAGCCGCAGCATTTCGGCAGGAATTGCTCACGCGGCTTGTTATCGAAATATGTACGATCTCGTCGTACTTCTGCAGATTCTTTTCAAAAAACCTCTCATATTCCTCCGGCTCGGGAGCGTTTGTTTCCGCTTTTTTCCCGCCGCTTTCAAGATACTCGATGATATTTCCCGAGGATATCTCAAATCCGTCCCGAAAACGTCCCGTTTCGGTTGTGATATAAAAGTACACTATCTCTATCCCATGAAGCTTAAAAAACTCTTCAGGCAGATCGCATACACAGTCGGTACTGATACCTATTTTTTTCATACATTCGCCTCCCGTGCAGCTTCCAGCTTTTCTATCTCAGCTGCTGCGGCTTCGTACTCAAAGTCCTCTGCCAGCTCTGCCGCTCTGCCGAAGCATTTTTTCAGCGGCTCGCCGTTATAGGAATACTCCGCGGCTTTTTCTGCAATTTCCGACATAGCATCTCCGTCGAAGCTGCTGCATGCTTCCTTTGCCTTTTGGATAAGCTCGCTCAGCATTTCAGCTGTCACCTCCGCAAGACCTTTTTCCTCTTCCGACGGTTCTGCGGGGAGCTCCTCGTCGGTATCGCCCAGATACTCCTTTGCAATATTTATGACATCGCCGTACATTTTCAGCATAGCGCCATTCTTTCTGTCAATGGTGACATAGCTTCCGGATTTTCCTGCGGCTTCAAGCTCCTTTGCAATCACCGAAAGCTTTTCGGCGCCGATGCTAAGCGACGTGCTCTTCAGCGCATGGACCTCGATAACATAGTTCTTCCAGTCTTTTTTATCGTAAAGCTCGCCGATATAATCTATCTTTTCGGGACCCTTCTTCACGTAAAGTGAAAGTATCTCACGATACACTCCGTCGTCGCCGCCCGTATACATAAGTCCCTTGTCAGGGTCGAACATCTTACTGCCTTCACTTTTTGCCCTATTGCTGGCGCGCCTGTCATTCTTTCCATAATCCGCGCCTGTAGGAGCCTGCATGTACTCTCTGGGAAGATACGCTCTGAGTATTCTGTCCAGCGCAGATATCTCGATAGGCTTGGCAAGGAAATCGGTAAGGCCCTCTCTTATGAACATTTCCTTCACGCCGTTGACAGCATTCGCAGTAAGTGCGACGATTGGCAGCTTTTTGTAATATTCACCGTCCATATCCCTGATGATCTTCGTAGCTTCAATACCGTCCATTTCAGGCATCATATGGTCCATGAACACAAGGTCGATATCCCGTGAGCGGAGCATCTTGATCGCCGCAGGACCGCTTTCCGCAGTCATTATCTGCATATGATAGGGCTGCATAAGTCCCACAGCCACCTTAAGATTGATAGCGTTGTCATCAACGATGAGTATCCTTGCCTTGGGTGCGATAAAGCGTATATCCGCTCCCCTGCGCTCATTAAGGTTGATAACGATATTTTCGTTATTGAGAGCGGAAGCCACCGAAAGCACGTAAAATGGCTTATATATGCACTTGACTGTATCGGGCAGCGTAATTGCGTCCATTCTATCCTGAATAACGAACACCTTGGTTTTTTGGGACAATTCATCAAAGAAGCCCGAATTGCTTATGTATTCCTCCTTGCCCGCAAAAACGTGAGTAAAGCTGCCGCTTTCCGTCATTTTTTCGAGCTCTTTTCGGTCGTCAGTGTATCTGAAATCCACATTAAGCTCTCTGCCCATATCAATGAACAGCTTTTCGTACTGTCTGTCGCGGTCGGTATTCCCGAAATATCCCAGAGAATGGATCTTTTCATGCTCCTTTATGGTAATAAAGGGCCTTTCGTCAGAGACCTTGACAGGTATGGTGAAGCGAAATTCCGAGCCGGAGCCGTACTCGCTCTTTACGCTGATAAAGCCGCCCATCTGGGTGATAAGTCTCTTGGAAATAGCAAGCCCCAGTCCCGTGCCCTCAACCGAGCGATTCTTTTTGGTATCCACCTGTCTAAAGCTTGTGAAAAGCTTTTCAATATTTTCCTCGGTGATGCCGATACCAGTATCCGCCACCGAAACGAACAGGTTTATGCCATAATCCTGCTTTGTCTGAGCTACAGTAAGAGTCACAAAGCCCTTTTCGGTGTACTTCACGCCGTTGGTCATAAGATTGATGATGACCTGTCTGAGCCTCACCTCGTCACAGATAAGACCTCTGGGGATATTCGGGTCAGCGTTTACGATAATATCTATCTTCTTGCTGCCCTTTCGCGCCTCGGACATATTGATAACATCATTGAGGGTGGAGGCGATGTTGAACTCATCATAGATAAGCTCCATTTTGCCGGAATCTATCTTTGAAAAATCGAGGATATCATTGATTATCGCAAGCAGATTCCTTCCCGACGTCTGGATATTGAAGCAGTTTTCACGAACGCTTTCGCTCAGACCGTTTTCGCGGAGGATAAGCTCGCACATACCCACAATTGCGTTCATTGGTGTGCGTATCTCATGGCTCATATTTGCGAGGAAGTCCGACTTATAGCGTTCCGCCTGTCTTGCCTCAGCGACGCTCTGTTTAAGTCCCTCGCCATAGTTGACCATGCTCTTCACATACACTATAAGGAAAAACTGTGCCGTGAGCATTACCGATATTCTTACAATAAAGTTGGTGATATCCGTCATTGTAGCAAAGCTCACATTCTGCAGCACAAAGATATGGTATAGTATCCCCGCCACAATTAGCGCCACATATACGAGCAGCAGCTTTATATCCTTATATACTGATATAAGTATGGCCGCGCTGATGAACACCGCAATGGACGGATAGATATTATTCTCCATGACACTGCAGGTGAAAATATTTGAAAAGGAAAAAAGCATCAGCATAACCGACTGTGCCTTCACAGGTACCTTCGGATGAAAGGTCATCACCGTCATTATCAGAAAATGGGCTGTAAGAAGTGCCAGGACCCATTTAGCCCAGTTATTGAAATATGTCATTGCATACATTATGACCGTACAAAGAGTGAATACAAACCATGCAGCCTTTGCTGAGCTTTTGCTGTCTGTAACAATGTCAGTGTACCTCATATTCTATTCGCTCCTTTAAATCAGCTGGAGCATTATATACTCAGCCTTGAATTACTCATACCTATGACTTATTTTTTGCAGCACACTGTTAATTTTTCATTCCGTCAAGCCCTTGCCTGACCTTTTAAACACCGTATTATGATATTTTCTGACATTTTTAATTATTATACCAAATAAATCCCCAAATGTCAAATTTTTTCGCAAAAAAATACGTCAGCCATTAAATTTACTAACAGCCGACGTTTTTGACGTACTTTTTTATAACGCTACCTTACGTACCGCACTTCCGGGAACAGACTTTTTGATAATATCTGCGCCAAGGCCTCTCAGCTTTTCCTCGATATTTTCATAGCCTCGTTCAATATGATAGATATCCTCAATCTCGGTAATGCCGTGAGCAGCAAGCCCTGCCACCACAAGAGCCGCGCCCGCACGCAAATCGGGAGCAGTCACCGGAGCTCCCATAAGCTTTCCTACGCCTTCAATAACAGCGACCTTTCCGTCCACCGAGATATCTGCGCCCATTCTGCGCAGCTCGTCAACGTATCTGAAACGATTGCTGAAAATATCCTCAGTAACGATGCTGGTACCCTCCGCCAGACAAAGCAGAGTGGATATCTGAGGCTGCATATCGGTAGGAAATCCGGGGTGAGGCATTGTCTTGATATTAGTCTTTACAAGAGGTCCGTCCACCGTCACATGAACGCTGTCGTCGAACTCCTCCACGGAAACGCCTATCTTTTCAAGCTTAGCGGTTATTGACTCAAGATGCTTGGGGATAACGTTCTTGATAAGAACATCTCCTCTTGTAGCAGCTGCAGCGACCATATATGTTCCCGCCTCAATCTGGTCGGGGATAATAGCGTAAGTGGTTCCTCTGAGATGCTTAACTCCTCTTATCTTGATAACATCGGTGCCTGCGCCCATGATATCCGCGCCCATGGAGTTGAGGAAATTGGCAAGATCCACAACATGAGGCTCCTTAGCGGCGTTTTCGATAACGGTAAGACCTGTTGCCTTGACAGCGGCAAGCATCGCATTGATAGTCGCACCAACCGTCACGCAGTCAAAATATATCTGATTTCCGATAAGAGAATCCGCCTGAATATCTATCATTCCATGATCATTGGTGCAGTTTGCGCCCAGAGCAGAGAATGCCTTTAAATGCTGGTCGATAGGACGGTCTCCCAGATAGCAGCCTCCGGGCATGGAAACTCTTGCGCGTTTGAATTTTCCGAGAAGTGTTCCCAGGAAATAATAGGAAGCGCGCATATGCTTAGCCATTTCATAGGGCACGATAGGCTCGGTAATACCAGAAGCGTCGATCTTGACGGTATGCTTGCCCAGCATGGTAATATCCGCACCCATCTCGTAAAGTATCTTCATGGAAATTGAAACATCCCTTATCTGTGGAACGTTTTCAAGAATACATGGTTCATCAGAAAGAATAACTGCGGGGATAATGGCAACGGCAGCATTTTTTGCACCGCTGATCTCGACCTCACCCGAAAGCCGGCGGCCGCCTTTTATAATAAACTTATCCAATTTTATACTCTCCTAATTACAGCGCAGTGTATTCCGACAATCCGCTGTTTATTTCTCCGTCCACACACGATGTCTGATTATTTATGTTTACTTATATATTATAACACATTGAAAGCCAAAATAAAAGCGTTTTCGGATAAATAATATTACA
Source organism: uncultured Clostridia bacterium (assembly GCA_945947715.1). Lineage (GTDB taxonomy): Bacteria > Bacillota > Clostridia > Oscillospirales > Ruminococcaceae > RGIG4694. The sequence continues at coordinate 5,482 of CAMEYZ010000075.1, forward strand.
GATTTTTGGGATTTTGTAATTAGTTTCATAGCAATATTTACAAAAATGCTCCCAGATTTTTTACATTTCAGTTACTCCGGTTACCATTTTGTAACATTTACGACATATGGCACATATCATAACAGGCATGACCCCATTCACTGAAAACATCGGGTAGGAATATAATATAACGCGGGAAAAAATATGCCCGCACTTTACGAGAAGATAGTCCCGGATAATTTTCATATCATAAATGGAATAAAAGGATAATTTTACGTCCATAATAAAAATATAAAGAAAAGCTTTTCCGAAAATAATCCGCAAAATTCAGAAAGGATTGATCTAAAATGTCTGTAAAAAGAGGAGAAATATATTATGCGGATCTGAGTCCCGTGGTAGGCTCTGAGCAGGGCGGGATACGTCCCGTGCTTATCGTCCAGAACGACGTAGGGAACAGACACAGTCCCACCGTGATAGCAGCAGCCATAACAAGCCGCTGTGAAAAGAATAAGCTTCCCACTCATATTGAGCTGAACGCGTCGTCCTGCGGGCTTTCAAAGGACAGCGTAGTACTTCTCGAACAGATAAGAACCATTGATAAAAGACGTTTAAAAGAGCGCATGGGTGAGCTTGACCCAAACTCAATGTCACAGGTAAACAACGCCCTGAGCGTAAGCTTCGGACTTGGCGGCGGCGCTGTTACATAAAGCGCCGTTTCATGCGGCTCCGTGCTGGTTGTACGGGGCCGCTTTTTTATCGAGCCGCAAACTGAATATAATCCGTCCCCTTCTCCGATGCGCTCACTTCAAGGTCGGGAAATCTTTCCGAAAGCAGCCGGCACAGCTTTTCCGCAAATAATATCTCAGTAGAATAGTGGGTGCAGTCGAAAACCGATATCCTCCGATTTTCCGCATCAACAAAGATATTGTGCTTTACATCGCCCGTAACAAGGGCTGTGCTGGGGTCGGTTATCATGTCCATCAGTGAACCCCCTGAACCGCTGCAGAAGGCTATCCTTTCTATGGCATTGCCGCAGTCGGTATATCTCACATCCGTTTTAAACGCCGCTCCCAGCTTCTCTGCAAGCTCTTTAGGCGCAATTCTTCCGCAGGAGCATATCCACCCCAGTCCAGTACCGTCAGGATAAAGCTCTTCAAGGACCGTTCTTTCTCCCAGATCAAGAATATCACGCAGAAGCTCATAGGCTGCACCGTTTGTACCGCAGTCTGCGATATCCGCATTGGTGTGACAGCATATAGCTGTGATACCGTTATTTATCAGCTTATAAAGCGGAGTCCCGATAAGCACCCTTTTTACCGGGTCAAATATTATCGGGTGATGACTTATGATAAGCTCAGCACCCTTTTTAACTGCTTCATCGACAGCTTGATTTGTTATGTCAAGACAGGTCAGAACCTTTGTTACAGGACTGTCATACCCTCCCACAAGAAGCCCGCTGTTATCCCACTTTTCCGCCTTTGAGAAGGGCATTATCTCGTCTAAATAATCGTATATATCTTCTGCGGTGGTCATATCAGACATCTCCTCCGTGTACACGTACATATTCCCGAATCTCTTCGGCAAGCTTATAATAGTATTCTCCCTTGACAGGGTCAGACTTGGATATTTCCTTTCCCGTTGATATAGTGGTGCTTATCCGGTGCAGAGCATATTCCCGCTCGTCCTCCCGGGAAAAATCCATGAAGCCCACCTCTGCCGCTGCCTCGGAGCAGGACGTCAGCTTCCCGTTTTTCCTGGCAGATATCACATTATATCGAAAGCGCCTGTCACAGGCTGCCCGCTCGCAGACTATCTCAAAGCCGTTAGCACAGAGATATTTCCGCAGCACAGGTGCCTTTGTCATGGGCTGGAGAATCAGGTTTATTTCAGGTGATAGCTTTTCTGCGCCATCCTGGAGGATACGTGAGATAAGCTCCCCGCCCATTCCCGCTATGACGATATCGGTCACGCCTGCTGTGTCGATATTTTTCAGCCCGTCAGAAAGCACAAGGCTCGCCTTGTCCGAAACATTGTATTTTTCAAAGGTGATTTTCGCCGCTTCCAGGGGCTTTTCATTGATATCAGCAGCTGTGGCACGGGAGCATTTTCCCGAGAAAAGAAGCTTTGCAGGAAGATATCCGTGGTCGGTACCAATATCGCAGATATGCTCCCCCGAAACAAGCTCAGCGCAGAGTGATAGTCGTTTATCAAGCATTATATCCTCCGTGTTACAATTGAAAACTTATGATCCACAATAAAAACAAAAGCAAGAAGCAAGCTCGTTTCTCTTGCCTCCTGCTTCCTGGTCTTCTTGCCTTTAGTTGCCGAAATGCTTATTCAGAGCTGCAACGAGCTCTGCAGCGTCAGTGCCATGAACAGCACATGCATCTGCAATGGACTCGCCTCTTGAAGCAGGGCAGCCTAAGCAGTGCATTCCGATCTCAAGAAAATAAGGCGCAGTATCTGCGTCAGCGTCCAGAACGTCGCCGATGATGGTATCCTCTGTAACTATCATTATTTTTTCATTCCTTTCCGAAAAATGATATAGATATAATATCCACATCGTTATTATAACACATATTCTTCCCATTTGCAACAGCTTTTGAGATTTTTTGCACAGAAAATCCTTCCTGTAATCATCAGCTCTTTTTGTACTCCTCAACAAATTTTCTGAGCTTATCAAAGGTCTCGTCGCTGATATCATGCTCTATCTTGCAGGCGTCGCTATTGGCGGTCTCCTCGTCCACGCCGAGGATATTCCTGAGAAATTCCCGTAGCACAAGATGTCTTGCATAAATACTTTCCGCCTTTTCCCGTCCCTTGTCGGTGAGGATTATCTCTCCCGATTTTTCCACGGTAATATAGCCGTTTTCTTTAAGTATCACCACTGCACGGCTTATACTGGGCTTGGAATATCCAAGCTTATTTGCAATATCAATTGAACGGACAAAGCCTGTGGTATTGTGCAGAACAAGTATTGTTTCCAGGTAATCTTCTCCCGATTCGTATATCGCCATTTACGCTCCTCCTTCTGTTTTCTGATAATTTATTTCATTATAGCATTATTTTCAAAAAAAATCAACAGTTTTATTTGACTTTTGCTTCATAATGTTGTAAAATATATTCATGACCTGTTCTCAGGACAAATACTAATGATCGAAAGGAAATATTATGAACAGAAAAAAATTATTCGCCGCTGTTACGGCAGGAGCTATGGCTCTGTCATTGTTTACCGCCTGCGGAAAAGAAAACGATTCCTCCACGGAGGATAACACCGACACTCAGGCTCAGACCACCGAGGCCGAAGAGACTCCCGTTCCCGTTAAGGATACTCACACAAACGATGAGATACGCGATATCACTGCCACAGAGCTGGTTTCCGAAATGAAGATCGGCTGGAATCTGGGAAATACTCTCGATGCCACCAACAACAGCGCGGCTGCCACTGAGCCTTCTCAGTTTGAGACCGCCTGGGGAAATCCTGTTACCTCAAAGGATATGATAGATGTTGTAAAGAACGCAGGCTTTAATGTTCTGCGCGTGCCCGTCACCTGGGAGCAGCATCTCGGCGAGGGTCCCGACTACACCATCGACGAGGCTTGGCTTGACCGTGTGCAGGAGGTCGTAAACTATGGCATCGACAACGATATGTTCGTTATCCTCAATCTCCACCACGAGGAATGGCATATGCCTACCTATGACAATCTCGATGCTGCCACCGAGGAGCTCACCGCTGTCTGGACACAGATAGCTGACC
>CAMEYZ010000076.1 GCA_945947715.1 uncultured Clostridia bacterium
ATGGTTTGTCCCGTATGCGGTTATACCGTGGGAACGCCCCATGACCCTGCTTATCTTGCTCCCGGGACAACGCTGAACGGTCGTTATCTTGCGGGAAGGCTTCTTCACCGCAACGGTGAAAGCGCCGTGTATATCGGCTTTGACAGCGAAAACGGCACCAAGGTGCTTATTAAGGAATATATGCCCGATACGCTCTGCAAAAGAGTAAAGGACAGCCCTGTAGTGGCGGTGAATCAGAATGCCGTTGCACAGTATAAAACCTTCATGTCCGAGTTCGTTGAGCTCAACAAGACTCTGGCTAAGCTCAGGAATGTGAATCATATCAATCCTGCGATAGATATGTTCGGGGATAATAACACGGGGTATGTGGTGTTCAATTTTATCGAGGGAATGCCTCTTACCGACCATATCCGCGGAATGGGTGGCGTTCTTACCTGGGAACAGGTGAAGAAGCTTTTCCCGCCGCTGTTTACCACACTGTCTCAGATACACAACGCAGGACTTATCCACCGTGGAATATGCCCGGATAATATCATAGTTACTCCCAGAGATGAGCTTATCCTGACAGGCTTCTGCGTGGCGGACGAGCGCACCGCGGAAACGGAGCTTAATTCTGAAATCTACGACGGCTATGCTGCTCCTGAGCAGTACAGCTCGGGCAAATGGCAGGGAACATGGACTGATGTTTATGGCATATCTGCGCTTTTGTATCGTCTGCTGACGGGCTCTGTTCCCGAATCGGCAAAGGCACGGGAGGAAAATGATGTTCTTCCGGAGCCTATGTCACTTAATTCTGCTATACCACAGAAGGTATCGGATGTTATTATGAATGGCCTCGCTCTTCGCAGCGATGACAGAATACAGACCGTTACCGAGCTCGTAACTAAGCTCTTTGAGGAGCCTGAGGAGCAGAAGATAGTTCAGACCCAGTCTATTTCAATACCCAGACAGTACGTTAACGATGATACCTATGCTGAGGGCTTTGGCAGGAGCAGCACAGCTTCAGCAGCCCACGGAACAGCGGCAAAGAAGGCTCCGCCCAGCCGCCATAAGGTATTCATACTTGTGGGACTTGCAACGGCTGTGGTAATGATATCGCTGATGGCGGTAATTATGATAGCTCTCGACGACAACAGCAGCAGCGTTGCAAACGGTATCACCACCAACGGCGAGCCGCTGGCGGATATCGACGATCTTGCAAGCTCTCTGACCTATCAGACCACATCGTCAGCCGAAACGGAGAATACCCAGCCCACCCTCAACGAGGTGGAAAGCGGTGAGACCGAAAATACAGGAAGCTCCTCTCCTTCGGGCAATGTTTATATCATGAATGACCTTGTGGGCAAGAATTATGAGACTATCAAAAATTCGCCTACCTATGCAAGTCTGGTGTTCGTTCCCGAGTATGAGTTCAACGAGGAAAATGAAAAGGGGATCATCTTCGGCCAGTCCATTGAAAAGGGCGAAAGCTACACCGAAGGAGCAGATGTCCATATCAAGGTCAGTCTTGGTTCAAGATACGTAAAGGTTCCCGATTATGTGGGAATGAAGGCGAAGGATTACTTCAATCTTCTTGAAGGCAAGAACATAAAGTACGAGGAGGTCTCCTACGAGACTTCACAGTATGCCGACGGATATGTCTGCGGAGTAAGCGCTGACGAGGACGAGATACTTGACCTTGAAAGCGGAGATACGCTCATAGTTTATGTTGCATATAATCCTGCACCTGTTACAGAGGCTACCACTGAGACAGAGTCTGAGACCACCACAGAGGAGATCACAGAGCCTATTCAGGAGGATCCTGAGGATATCGAGGAATATCCCTATGAAGAAGGTGAAGAGCTCGATGATGAAGGATATGAGGAAGAAATCGTCATAGACGATGAGTATTCTGAAAACTAATTTTACATGAGGACCGCCGATCTGCACGGCGGTCCTTTTTCGTGTAAAATTAGCTTGACAAATAGAAATTATTGTGATAAAATGATTTAAAACAAACGCTTTAAAAAGGAAGGATAATATGCCGCCAAAACCGAAATTTACAAGAGAAGAGATCATCGAAGCAGCTTTGAAAATTGCTTCTGATAGGGGAATGAGAGCACTTACCTCACGGGAGCTGGGAGCTGCTCTGGGAAGCTCTGCAAGGCCGATATTCACAGTGTTTAAAAGCATGGACGAGGTGAACGCAGAGGTCAGAAAGGCCGCAATGAAGCGCTTTGACGAGTATGCAAAGAAAGCAGAGGGATATACTCCCGTATTTAAGCAGGTGGGACTGCAGATGATACTGTTTGCTGCTGAGCAGCCTAAGCTTTTTAGACTGCTGTTCATGAGTGAAAATTCCGAGGTAAAAAGCTTTGATGACATTTTTAGGATTCTCGGAGATACTGCGGGAATGTGCATTGATGTGATCTGTCAGGATTATGGAGTGACCCGTGATGAAGCGATGCTCCTGTTCAAGCATGCTTGGATTTTTACCTATGGGATAGGTACGCTTATCGCTTCGGGAGGCTGCCGCTTCGTCGAGGAGGAAATACAGGAAATGCTTAGCCGTGAGTTTGTTGCGATGCTTGATCTGATAAAGGCAGGTAAGGCGGATAGCTGTACGACTGTTCCTCAAAGAGAGAAAAAGCAGTAATTTTCCGAATTATAGGTTTTTATCTTGACAAAGGGAGCATTATATGATATAATAAATCAAATGATGTAAAACAAACGGTTTAACACTTTTTGTAAAAAATACTGACATATAGCTTATCATAAAAGGGAGATGCATAACATGGGGGAAAATTGGGTCTTATGTCCCGTATGCAGCGGGAAAACAAGGGTGAAGCTTCGGGAGGATACAGTGCTGATTGATTTTCCGCTGTTCTGTCCGAAGTGCAAACGGGCGAATAGAATAAATGCTGAGAATATAAAGGTTGTGGAGGGAATTTTATGGAACTTTTAGCTGAAAACGAACGCAGCGCCAACAAAGCAGCTGCAAAGGTAATGCGTATCACCTTGATTGTATTTGCAGCGGTGCTGCTGCTGGATATAGTGGGCATATTTACGGTCACACTCAGTGTAATGATCGCTTCCTATCTCATAAGCGCCATTTTGCTTCTGATACCCACCTTTATCGTTAATGTCAAGAAGATAAACTATGGCTGGGTAAAGTATGTCATCGTGATATGTGCAATGCTGTTTACATCGGTAGTGGCGGCTACGCTGTCCTACCATGGAGTTATCATATACGTCTATCCAATAGGCATCGCGAGCCTTTATTTTTCGGGAAAGCTGAATAATTTTTCCACAGTTCTGACCATTGTCGGAGTGTCTGTGGGACAGTGCATCGCTTTTAAATTTGATTTTGTTACCGACCATAATTTCACCGATGTTAAGAAACTGGTTCTGTTCGGTATCCTTCCCCGTGCAATGAGCCTTTTCGCAGTTTCGGCGATATTTACCATGCTCTGCCGCAGGACCGCTGATATGCTTGGAAATCTCATGGGCGCGGAGCAGCAGAGACTTATGCGGGAAAAATCTCTAGAGGTCTCCCGCAAGCTTCTTGACACTGTTACCGAGCTTGATAAGATATCCGCTGCAGCAGCAGAGGCTAATCGTCGCATTGCAGACGAGTCGGAAAGCGTTATGAGGGACAGCGAGACAAATTCTGAGTACATAAAGTCCGTTGAAGAAAATATGAGCGTTATTTCAAAGAGCCTGAACGATCTGTCCGAAATGAGCAGAAGCATTGCAGAGTCGGCGGAGCGTTCTGATGAGATAACCGCAGATAACGATGTCAAGATCACGGCGGCCTCTGACAGCATGAACGAGATATGCAGAGGCACCGACGAAAGCAGAGAGATAATTTCCCGCCTTTCTGAGCAGTCCAAACAGATTGCCGATATTTCCAATGTTATCACGGGGATATCCATGCAAACCAACATCCTTGCGCTGAATGCTGCTGTTGAGGCGGCCCACGCAGGGGAGAACGGAACAGGCTTTGCAGTGGTAGCTTCGGAGATAAAGGAGCTTTCTGAACAGACTAAATCGGCTGCCGCTGAGATAAGCGACATAATCGTCAGCGTTACCGACAGCATTTCAGGCGCAGTGGCAGCTATGGAAAAGAATGCCGCACTTACCCGTGACGGAATGGACAGCATGGAGCAGATGCGGATATCTGCAGGTCAGATAAGCGTTTCAAACCGCGATATTTCGGGACATATTTCCGATATGTATAAGATAATGGGAAGCGTTGCGGCAAACGGAGAGAACGTTTCAAAGAAGCTTGTTACGGTCAGCGGAAACATCGAGAACAACTGCGGTGCAGTACAGCATGTGGCTGCTGCAATAGAGGAAAACAGCGCAGGTACAGAGAATCTGGGATATATGGTCAAGAATATCAAGCAGATGGCAGAGGAGCTGGAAAAACTGGCAGAATAAGCTTCCTAAGAAGGAAAGGTATATCATGGAACATATAAAGCTTCAGATTGGTTGCTTGGCGGTGCTGGCGTATGTGGCGTTCATTTATGTGCGCGAGTGCAGGAGAAATCATAGCAGTCTTAAGGATACTCTGTTTGATGAGCTCCTTGTTCTTGGGACAGCGTCTGTATTTTTTGACGGAGTCACCGCATATACCGTAAATGACGATACGTTGATTCATACAACATTTAACATGGTTTTTCATGCGCTGTTTCTTTCAAGTCTTGATGCGGTAATATTTGTGTTTTTCTTGTACATGCTTCATATTACTGGAGCTTTTCCTAAGAAAAAATCTGTTCAGGGATTAATTTTCCTGCCCTTTATTCTGAACATCATTATAGTATTCTGTTATTCTTCTTCACTCGAATATATTGAGGGTGAGTATACCAATTATTCGATGGGTGTATCTGTATACACATGCTATATTATGGCTGCAGTTTATACGATCATGTCCGTAATTATTTTTATCAAACGCTGGAATTATATTGAAGCTCATAAGCGCGCATGCGTATTGACATATTTATTCATGCTTGCTGCGGTATCGACAATTCAGATGATATTTCCTGAGCTCCTTTTATCGAGTCTTGCAGTAACAATGTTCGTCATCGGTGTGTATATGAACTCCGAGGACCCAGCTTTAAGGACCTTGTCTCACCTGCATAGCGAAACGGTAATGAGCTTTGCAAACCTTATCGAAAACCGTGACAACAGCACGGGCGGACACATTAAGCGCACCAGCCGATATGTTCAGCTTATCGCCGAGGAGCTGCAGAACAGAGGATATTTCAGTGATGTTATCACAAAGGATTTCATATCCAATCTTCTTAAGGCAGCGCCTATGCATGATATCGGGAAGATATCCGTTCCCGATGCCATACTCCAGAAGCCGGGAAAGCTCACAGATGAGGAATTTGCGGAGATGAAGCTCCACACAATAAACGGCGGAAGGATAATCCTGGAGACCTTCCGGAATCTGGGCGATGATGAATATCGTGAAATGGCATATGAGGTGGCCCGGTATCACCATGAAAAGTGGAACGGAAGAGGCTATCCCGAGGGACGTAAACGCAATGAGATACCTCTTTCTGCAAGGATAATGGCTGTGGCAGATGTGTTCGATGCAGTGTCGGAGAATCGCTGCTATCGTGATGCAATGCCACTGGACAAGTGCTTCGATATAATCAGACAGGGCAGCGGTCAGGATTTTGACCCTATCATTGCGGAGACGTTTCTGGATATTCGTGACAGAGTGGAGGCTGTTCATGCCGAGTTTGCGGCGGAGAGCAAAATTGAAGTCAAAGATGAAATGTTATAAAATCATATAAAAAGGACATATCCGCGAAGGGTATGTCCTTTTTATATTATTAAGCTCATAGAGTTTTTGTATTCTCCTTAAGAATACGTCCCTGTTTAAGAAGCTCGTGAAGAGTATCCGCGTCATTATCGTTAATGGCGTTGCGGTACTCGGTGAGCCTGTCGATGATATAATCTATCTCAAACACAAGAGGCTCTCTGTTCATAAGAAACAGTGGTGTCCACATATCCTCGTTAAGCTTTGCCACACGGGTCAGGTCCTGGAAGCTTCCTGCAGAAAAGCCAAGCTGACGTTGATGTGTGGGACTTTTTATGTACGCATTGGAGACAACATGGGCAAGCTGACTGGTAAAGGCGATGATAGCGTCGTGGTCCTCGGGGGTGGTCTTTACCACCTTTTTGAAGTGGATAGCATAGGCAAAGTCCTCCAGCAGATTGACCACCTTTTCGGGAGTTTTTTCGGTGGGGGTCATAATAAAGCTTGCGTTGTCGAAGAGATTGTCGAGAGAGTATTCATAGCCTGAAAACTCACGGCCTGCCATGGGATGAACACCCACGAATGTCACGCCATGCTCTGCCAGAACAGGCTCCACTGCCGAGACCACTGCCTTTTTGACGCCGCAGACATCTATTACGATGCTGTCCTTTTTGAATTTTCCGGCATTTTCAATGCAGTAATCTATGCACTTGTCGGGGAAAAGTCCGATAATGGTGATATCAGCTGTGCTCACGTCCTTGTCCTCGTAATCAATTGCGCCCTGAGAAAGCGCCATTCTGATAGTTTCGGGATTTGTGTCGATACCACTTACGATGTGGTCGGTATGCTTTTTTATATGCTTGCAGAGGGAGCCTCCGATAAGTCCCAGTCCAACAACGGTTATTTTCATTTCATATACTTCCTTTGTAATATTTAGCTATAAGCTCTTTATATTATAAACCTTTATGCGGAAAATGTCAAATAGTTGTCCTTAGAAAAAATATTTAAAAAACTATTGACAACTATATCGCACCGTGATATAATGCTAATTATAATAATATGTCACAGTGTGATATACGAAAGCGGTGAGCTTGAAAGCTTGAATACAGATAAGGATCTGGAAAAATTTATACAGTCTCATCTTCCAATGACGGAGACTGCATTTTATATGCTGCTGTCGTTGCAGGTCCCAAGACATGGCTACGGCATCATAAAATATGTTGAGGAGCTGACCCAGGGCAGGATAAAGCTGGGCTCAGGTACAATATACGGAACTATAAACAAAATGATAAAAAGCGAAATCATCGAGGTATATGATGACAGCGATAAGAAGATAGTATACGTCATAACTGACAAGGGAAGAGCTCTGCTTGCGGCGGAAAAGGAGCGTATCCTTCATCTGTACAGGGATTCGCTGACTGCAGATGATGGTAGCTTTGGGAATAATGGGGGTGATATAACGTGAGTATTATAAAAAGAAAACCCTTTTATTGGTTGGATATCTTCAAAACGGAAAAATATCTTTCCGACCTTAGCGCAGACGGACTTTTCCTGTGCAGAATGAACTTCTTTACGGGAGCTCTGTATTTTGAAAAGGGGGAGCCCTGTAGGAAAAGCTATGTTATCAGACGCAGTCCGAAATGCGGCGGAGCTGTTCCGCGGAAAATGCGCGAGGACGGTTGGCGATCTGTATGCGGCAACAGGAACAACTACGCCGCCGAGCATGACGGAGAGATTTGCATTACGCCCTCCTGCAGAAGCTACCGCAAAATGATAAGCGTGCTGAAATTTCTCTGCTTTTATATAGCATTGTTCTTCACGGGCTTTATATCCGGCTTTTTGACGGGCTTTACCGAGGATGGTATCCCCGCGAAGGGCGACGATGATTACATCTATTTCTGGACAATACTTTCCGTTATGGTTTTTATAACGGTTGTGGTAGTGATAGGCAGTGCTATCGCATATATCTGGCTCAGGAAATACGGAAAGGTCTACGATAATATCCTGAAGGTCGAAACAAATATTGACTTTACTATTCCAAAGGAGAATCTCTTCTACACCAAGGCAGAGGAAAAGCTGCTGCGTCGTGAGAAAAAGCTTGTGAGAAAATTTCGCATAGGTTGGTATCTTTCTCCGGATATGACGGAAAAGTATGTGGAGGAAATGGAGCGAAAGGGCTGGAATTTCTACCGCTTCGACAAGCTGGGACACACCTTTTTCTTTATAAAGGGAAGTCCGAGAAATGTCAGGTTTGCAGTGGATTATCAGAATGATATCTCCGACGAGTATCTGCTGTCCAACATGGAAGCAGGCTGGAAGCTGCAGTTCAAATCGGTCACAAAGGTGGGCGGATACATAGTCTGGCTCAAGGAATACGACGACGAGCCTCCTCAGTTTTATTCTGACGTAGATTCCATGCTACGTCATGCGAGAACTGTTATGATAACCTATCTGTGCATTTACATTCCCTGTCTGTTTATCTACGGAGATATGCTGTTCAGCTTTGATTTCGGCAGTGAGAATTTCTGGGACGGATTTCTTCTGGGAGTGGCACTGGCCCTGCTTATTGAGATGACCGTTATAATTATTCTGTCGGTGGGATTTTATCTGCGCACACGCAAAAAATGCAAGGGCGACTTTTAGCCTTTACATATATATTTGATTTTACAAGGAGGATCAACATGGATCAAATAAACAGTTTTAACACAGAAGCCTTTCAGCCTTCTCCCAACGAGGGCGGCTATCGTCACCCGTCCTTTGTGAAAAGGGAGATCGGCAGGGTGTACAACCGCACAGGCGGAGCACTTGTACTTCACTTTCTGATAGTTTTGGCCATTGAGATTATTCTGATGGCATGTCTGGGATATTATAAAATGTCGGCGGATATGATAATGGGAAAAGCTGTCGATGAAAGCAGACTTGCACTCATTATGCTGATATCAGTATCGGTGGCTTATGTCGTCGGAAATATCGCTGCAGCTATCATTGGACTGGGCTTTTCAAGAAGACTTAAGGGCTCGTCCGATATGTTTAAAAAATCCGAGCTGGGTGCTTCCGTCATTATCCCTGCAATTCTCGTTACCCTTGGTATTCAGGGGATATGTCTTGTTCTGCAGTCATTATATATCGGAATTACGGGCGATCCCGGAATGTCCGATTCAACGGCAAATCTGCTGTCCTTCGGCAAGGGGACGCTTACCGATATTATTCTGTTTATTTATATGGTAATACTTGGACCGATTGCCGAGGAGCTTTTATTCCGCGGAATGACGCTGAGAAATTTCAGTGCTGTCAGCCGTAAGTTCGGTATGATAATGTCGTCGATAGCTTTCGGACTTTTCCACGGAAATATTCTCCAGTTCATCGTGGGATTTTCCCTCGGAATGTTTTTCAGCTATATCGACATCAAGGCTAATTCGCTGATACCGTCAATTATCCTGCATATAATCA
>CAMEYZ010000077.1 GCA_945947715.1 uncultured Clostridia bacterium
TATGGGACCAGCAGCCTAATGGCGCATTCGGCGACAAGTTCTATACCTCTACTGACGGTGGTGCCACATGGCATGACGTGACCGAAAGCTGGACCTTCTCCACAAACGGTATGGACTGGATAAAAAATGCGGCTATCCACTGGTGCAGCTCCCTTGCAATGGACCCCTTCGATGATAATAAGATACTCGTAAACTCCGGAAACGGCATCTTTGCCTGCGATAACATCTGGGACGAGACCCCCGAGTTCTACTTCGACGCTAAGGGCATTGAAGAGGTCGTTGCTCTCGATATCGTTACCCTTCCCGATTATCCCCTTGTTTCGGCTATCGGCGACTATGATGGCTTTGTTCACGAGGATATCTTCTCCGCTCCTGAGCGCCACACTGAACAGGTCGGCTCCGTAACAAGCATCGCAATTGCTGCTCAGAACAGAGATGTATGGGTAAAGACCGGCGGCGATGAAAATGGTCAGAAGCTGCTCTACACCGAGGACGGCGGCAAGTCATGGAAATACATCGACAACAAGCCCGATCCTGCCAAGAACATGTATAAGGGCAAGGTTGGCCTTACTGCTGACGGAAGCACTATCCTTTGGAGCCCCGAAAATGGCAATTATGTATACTATACCATCGACCGCGGCCAGACCTGGAATCAGGTGGACGGTATAATCGGCTCCAATGTGTATATCATGGGTGACCCCGTAAATCCTGACTATGTATATGCATGCTCCAGCAGCTCGGTATTCGTAAGCTCTGACGGAGGAAAGTCCTTCTCCAAGAAGTATGAGGCTCTTACAAGCTTCTCACGTCTGTGCGTTGTCCCCGACAAGGAGGGCGCCTTCTACATTCCCGGCGGCACACTGTTCTACACCGAGGACCACGGCGAAACCTTCACAATACTTGATACTCTCAAGCGCTGCGAGGCAATGGGTCTGGGCAAGCCTAAGAACGATGGCGACCCCTATGTTATCTACATCTGGGGAACTCCCAAGGACCAGGAAACTATCGGCATCTATATGTCCGAGGACGCAGGCGCCACATGGTCCAGAGTCAACGACGATTACCATGAATTCGGCGGCACAGGAAACGGCAACTTCATCAGCGGCGATATGAACGTCTATGGAAGATGCTACATGAGTACAGTAGGACTGGGCATCGTTTACTGCGACAAAATTGAAAAGTAAAGCAAACAGCAATTAACAAAAGCAGCGGTTACCCGTCAAGGTAACCGCTGCTTTAACTATCACTCTTCACTATTCACTAATAAGCTTGCGCAAATATTGTCCCGTGTAGGAGGCTTCGCACTCTGCCACCTCTTCGGGGGTGCCGCAGACCATTATCTGTCCGCCACGCTCTCCGCCCTCGGGACCGAGGTCTATGATATAGTCCGCTGTCTTGATGATGTCCAGATTATGCTCGATGACAACAACGGTATTTCCGCTGTCCACCAGCTTCTGCAGCACCTCGGTCAGCTTATGGACGTCATAGGAATGAAGTCCCGTGGTAGGCTCGTCCAGAATGTAGATAGTCCTGCCCGTGCCACGCTTTGAAAGCTCGGTGGCAAGCTTTACTCTCTGAGCCTCGCCGCCTGAAAGAGTTGTGGCCGGCTGTCCTATCTTGATGTAGCCCAGTCCCACGTCCTGGAGGGTCTTTAGCTTCCGTGATATCTTCGGAATAGCAGAGAAAAACTCCACGCCCTCGTCCACGGTCATTTCCAGCACGTCATAAATGGACTTGCCCTTGTACTTGACCTCCAGAGTCTCACGGTTATAGCGCTGCCCCTTGCAGACCTCACAGGGAACATACACGTCCGGCAGGAAGTGCATCTCAATCTTGATGATACCGTCGCCCTGACAGGACTCGCAGCGTCCGCCCTTGACATTGAAGGAGAATCTTCCGCTGCCATAGCCTCTCATTTTCGCGTCGTTGGTCTCGGCGAAAATATCGCGGATATCATTGAACACGCCCGTATATGTGGCAGGATTCGACCTCGGAGTTCTGCCGATAGGCGACTGGTCTATGTCGATGACCTTGTCCAGATGCTCCAGTCCCTCCATGGCCATAAATCTGCCCGGGCGGACCTTTGCACGGTTAAGCTTTCCCGCCAGATTTTTATAGATTATCTCATTTACAAGAGAGGATTTTCCCGAGCCCGATACGCCCGTAACGCAGGTGAACGTTCCCAGCGGGATATCCACGTTTATGTTTTTTAGATTATGCTCTTTAGCGCCGATAATTCGCAGGAAATTGCCGTTTCCTCTGCGCCTTTCCTCGGGGACTGGTATCCTTCGCTTTCCGCTGAGATACTGTCCGGTCAGGGAACGCTCGCAGGCCATTATATCGTCGATAGTTCCCGCCGCAACTATCTCACCGCCATGGACTCCCGCATAGGGTCCGATGTCTACGATATAGTCCGCTGCGCGCATAGTATCCTCGTCATGCTCCACCACGATAAGGGTATTGCCCAGATCACGGAGCCGCTTCATGGTAGCGATAAGCTTGTCGTTGTCACGCTGATGAAGTCCGATAGAGGGCTCGTCCAGAATATAAAGCACTCCCATAAGCGAAGAGCCTATCTGCGTAGCAAGGCGGATTCTCTGGCTTTCGCCGCCGCTTAAGGTCCCCGCCGCTCTGGACAGGGTGAGGTATTCCAGTCCCACGCTCTTCAAGAAGCCCAGACGGGAGCGTATCTCCTTGATTATCCTCTCGCCGATGAGAGCTTCGCGCTGGGTGAGCTGTAAATTATCGAAAAAGTCAAGACAGTCTGCCACCGACTTATCGGTCAGGTCAGCAATATTGATACCGCCCACAGTCACCGCAAGGCTTTCCTTTTTCAGACGCTTTCCATGACAGTCAGAACATTCCTCCTCGGTCATCACGTCCTGAATCTCGGCGCGGCTGAACTCGGAATTTGTCTCCTTGAAGCGCCTTTCCAGATTGTGGACGATACCCTCGAAGGGCTGCTGAAAGGTCCCCCCGCCGTACATTTCTGCGCGGTGGAGAGTGAGCTTCACATCGCCGGTGCCGTACATGAGGGAATCCACAAAACCCTCCGGAAGCTCGCTGACAGGCAGCTCTATTGAAGTCTTGTAATACTCGGCAAGACCGCGGTAGTACATCATCGCAAAGGAATTTTCATCGGTGGTGTGCCAGCCCATAGCCTTGACCGCTCCCTGCTTTAAGGAAAGCTCCTTGTTGGGGATTATAAGCTCCGGGTCTATCTTTGAGAAGGAGCCCAGTCCTGTACATTTCTCGCAGGCTCCGAAGGGATTGTTGAAGGAGAACATTCTCGGAGTGAGCTCCTCCACGGAGATATTGTGCTCCGGGCAGGCGTAATTCTGTGAAAAGAATATCTCCTCTCCGTCAACAACGTCCACGATAAGCACTCCGCCCGACAGAGCGAGGACCGTCTCGATACTGTCAGCAAGGCGTCCCTGTATACCGTCCTTTACTGAAAGACGGTCAACTACTGCTTCGATGCTGTGCTTTTTGTTCTTTTCAAGCTTTATCTCCTCGGAGATATCGTAGATGATACCGTCCACACGCACGCGGACATAGCCTGATTTCTTAGCCTGCTCCAGCACCTTCACATGCTCGCCCTTTTTTCCTCTGACAAGGGGAGCTAAAAGCTGTATCTTCGTTCTTTCAGGGAGGGCCATTATCTGGTCCACGATCTGGTCCACCGACTGCTGCTTTATCTCACGTCCGCAGACGGGACAGTGAGGAATACCTATCCGCGCGTACAGCAGACGGAGATAGTCATATATCTCGGTGACCGTTCCCACAGTGGAGCGAGGATTTCGCGAGGTAGTTTTCTGGTCGATAGAAATTGCGGGAGAAAGTCCCTCAATGGAGTCCACGTCGGGCTTTTCCATCTGTCCCATAAACATTCTCGCATAGGAGGAAAGGCTTTCCATATATCTTCTCTGCCCGTCGGCAAAGATAGTATCAAAGGCAAGGGAGGACTTTCCCGAACCGGACAGACCCGTCATAACGATAAGGCTGTCACGGGGAAGCTCAAGGCTGACATTTTTCAGATTATGCTCTCTTGCGCCCTTTATTACGATCTTATTTTTCTTGTCCATATCAAATAACGCTTTCTGATAAGCGAACTCCTTTCACAACTCTGTGATTCATTATAGCACATATGTTTTATAATGTCAATAGAAGAAATGTGAAAAAATCTGCATATATGCCTATCGGCTCAATGAGGCCTTTCCAGAAATATTGACATTTTTTGCGAAATGTGATATAATCGGAATGGTTTTATTTACGAGACCGACGATAAGGAATATGGAGGAATTGAAATGATTCTTAAAAGGACAGCTGCTGCGGCAGCCGCACTTCTTACTGCTGTGTCCTGCGCTTTTTCGGTATGCACATACGCCTACGATGATGAGGACTTTGAAATCGAAGAGGAAGTGCCCGTCTATGAGGACTACTACTATTATTATGACTACTATTACGAAGCTACAGAGTTTTCCGAGGATATCTCTCCCGAGATATCCTCATCGGCAGAGGCGGATTCTGTATACATTCAGTGGACAGAGATATTCGGCGCCGACGGCTACAGAATATACAGATACGACAGCACCAAGAAAAAATATGTGCTCCTTGAGGATATCACCTCCTGCTGGCAAAATTATTACTTCGACAACGATGTACAGTCCCTTTCCGAATATCATTACAAGGTGCGCGCCTATCAGAACAGCGGCGAGGATATGATATTCAGCCGTTCATCGGAAACAGCTTCGGTAACCACAGGGCTGCTATCAGTAAAAATGTCCGCTGCTGCAAGCTCAAAGTCGGTCCGCGTCAGCTGGGGCCAGGACAAGGCTGCTGATGGTTATGAGGTCTACTACTGCAAGAAAAAGCTTTCCCGCTCCGACAGCGTCTATATGAGCTACAGCGGCTCGGGCTGCTTCTTCGATTTCGGAATGGACGCTGATGTCAGCTTCAAGCCTCTTAAAAGAACTGAAAAAACCTCCTTTGCCATAAAAAAGGAACCGGGATATAAATACTTCTTCAAGGTGAGAAGCTATAAGTCTATCGACGGAAAAAAGATATACAGCGATTATTCTCCCGTTGTGACCTCTACCAGCGCAATAGCTCTTGTAAACGGATATCCCGCAAAGCAGAAAAGCTCCCTTGATGTGGTCTCCTATCGCAGCGATATCAATGGCTGGAAAATGAGCATCTCAGAAAACGACAGAAAAATTATGAAGAAGTTCGCAAAGGAGCATTTCACCGATGATATGACCCCCTACGAAAAGATAATATACGTTTCCGAGTACATACACAACGAGGTAGAATATGTATACGGCGATGATTTTAACAGTCTGGGAAATCTCTCCCCTGTTGAGGCTATTTTTGGAAAGCAAAAGGGACAGTGCTATCAGTATAATGGCGCATTTGCAGAATTCATGGCATATATGGGCTATGATGTGCGCCTTGTTGCAGGCTACCGTGGCACCGGAACAGACAATATGTGGAGCCATTACTGGTGCGAGATATGCCTTGACGGAAAATATTACATCATGGACGCAGGCAACCATAAGGACGAGCTTTACAATGTATTTGTTCCCTATGAGTACGCTGACAGATATATGAAGGACGGAAAGGTACTCTCAAAAACACCAACAGCATGAAAATTGATAATTGACGATCACTATATCACCTGTGGGCTTTTCGGCTTGCGGGTGTTTTTTTTGAGCAGTTACAGTGTTGACTTATGAGCGGTTTTGAGTTATAATATGAACAGTAAAAGAACAAAGCTTGTGTAAAAAGGAGGAACCGAAATTGAAAAGAACAGACTTTATCACCGAACTGAAAAAGCTGGAGCCGAAAAACTTTCTTTTCCTTGCAATAGCGGGACTTATCAACGCTTTCGGTGTAACGGTATTCATCTCGCCCGTGGGACTGTACGACAGCGGCATATCGGGAACATCTATCTTCGCAGAGCAGCTCACTCCCGAAATATTCTCCCTGTCCTTCTTCCTGCTGATACTGAACATACCGCTGTTTCTCATCGGATATAAGAGGCAAGGGCTTGGATTTACGGTATACGCCTGCTTTGCGGTAATATGCTACTCATTTTTCGCATGGATAATCACTGATGTTCTTCCCGTGGACGTGTCAGTAGCTTCTCCGCTGGCGGAAACCGATCTGTTCCTGTGTGCGCTGTTCGGCGGAGTTATCTCCGGCGTGGGCAGCGGCCTTGCAATACGCTTCGGCGGAGCTATGGACGGTATAGAAGTCCTTGCGGTCATCTTCGCGAAAAAGCTGGGGATAACCGTGGGCACCTTTGTTATGGGATATAATATCCTTCTGTACGTAATCATCGGAGTTGTCAACGGCAGCTGGATACTTCCTCTGTATTCGATAGTCACCTATGCTGCGGCCATTAAGGTAGTAGACTTCATCGTCGAGGGTCTTGACAGAGGAAAGGCTGCGTTTATCGTCACCGAAAAGGGCAGCGAAATCTGCGCAGAGCTTTCAGAGGAATTCAAGTGCGGCATAACCATTTTAAAGGCCCACGGCTTTTATTCTGACACCGAAAAGCAGATGCTGTACATAGTCATCAACCGCTTCCAGATACGTCGCCTCAAGGAGCTGGTCCACACCACCGACCCGCTGGCATACATCACCATAAACGATGTAGCTGACGTGTTTTCGGCTAATAGCGATTAGCTATTCACTAACAATGAATATTCCTTCCTTTCAAAGCATATAATTCTATCAGATGTTCTGAATAACAATGTATATCGGAAAGGAAAGGTAACAAAATGAAAAAATATCTGCCGGAGGGAATATTATACTGCACCGCCGAAAATAAGCTGGCCATGAACAGCGCGACTGACCTTGAAGAGGCGTCAAGAAGCGGAAGGATACTTGAAGCAAGAGTCTCCGTCTGCACGAGCGAACACGACCTTATCGTGGAGCTTCCCTGCATGAAGGGCATTATCCCCCGCGAGGAGGGCGCACTGGGCATCGCAGACGGCTCTACCCGCGATATCGCTCTTATCACAAAGGTCAACAAGCCTGTGTGCTTCAAGGTCATGTCCGTCACTGTCGATGAGAGAGGTCAGCCTGTGGCGTATCTTTCAAGACTGGCAGCTCAGCTGGAATGTATGGAAAACTATATCAGCCGCCTTTCGCCGGGAGATATCATTCCTGCAAGAGTTACTCATTTAGAGCAGTTCGGCGCATTTGTGGATATCGGCTGTGGCATATCCTCGCTGGTGCCTATCGACGCCATATCCATATCGAGGATATCTCACCCGTCAGACAGATTCTACAACGGCGAGGATATAAAGGTCATAGTCAAGGGCTTTTCGGAGGGCAGAGTGTGGCTCTCTCACAAGGAGCTGCTGGGCACATGGGAGGAAAATGCTGCCATGTTTTCCGCAGGAGAGACTGTCTCGGGAGTTATCCGCTCTGTGGAAAGCTATGGCATCTTTGTGGAGCTAACCCCCAATCTTGCAGGACTTGCGGAGCCAAAGGCGGGAGTTCGTCCCGGACAGCAGGCAGGAGTTTACATAAAGGCTCTGATACCCGAAAAGATGAAGGTCAAGCTGATTATTGTAGACGTGTTCGACAGCGTAAGAGTCCCCGGGAACATCAACTATTTTATTGACAGTGGAAAGCTTTCCCATTGGAAATATTCCTCGGAGGGCTCGGAGAGGGTCATAGAATCATATTTTAACTGATACTAAGCTCCGATAATAAAGTGTACAAAAAATCTGTGCAAAAACTTGCATATATAGTTTTTGCACAGATTTTTTGTCTGCACTTTAACCGGAGATTAGTTTGATAAGCAACAGCAGCGGCTGCCCGTAAAGGACAGCCGCTGTGTGTTTTACCTATTCAATTATTATAAAGCCGAAAGCTTTTCAAAGGACAGCGTTCCGCCGAATATATCCAGTGCACTTCCCACGGTAAAGTCCACATGACCCTTTCCGAGGACACGCAGCTTTTCAATATCCTCATAGGAGCCGATTCCCCCCGCATAGGTGGAGGGTATTTCCGTAAGCTCTCCCAGAGCAGCGGCGATATTTTCCTCTATCCCCTTTGCCTTGCCCTCCGCGTCCACGGCGTGGACAAGAAATTCATCACAGTAGGAGGACAGCATTTTCAGCGACTCCTTATTGACAGTCACATCGGTGAATTTCTGCCAGCGGTCAGTAACGATATAATACTCTCCGTCCCGCTTCCGACAGGACAGGTCCAGTACAAGATGCTCTCTGCCCGCCGCAGCCTTCAGCCTTTCCAGCCGCTCGAAGGATATCTCCCCGTCCTTGAAAACATAGGACGTCACGATAACATGGCTTGCTCCTGCCTCAAGAAACTCCGCAGCATTTTCGGCAGTTATCCCACCGCCTATCTGCATGCCGTCTTTGTACTCCGACAGCGCGGAAAGCGCCTGTTTTTTATCCGCCTCGTAATACTCCGAGCCCACGGGATTAAGCATGATGATATGCCCTCCTGAAAGGCCTCTGCTTTTATAAAGCTGGGCATAATATCCGCCGTCGTATTCGGAAACGTAGTTTTCCTCAGCAAAGCTGTTTTTATCGGAGAGGCTTCCTCCCACTATCTGCTTCACTCTGCCGTTATGTATATCAATGCATGGACGAAATTTCATTACTCATTCTCCGGTTTTTTCATAATGTCAAGGGCCTTGTTCTTTTTGTCCTTGTACAGTGCGGAATCGGCCTTATCCATATAATCCCGTATGCTGATATCAGCACCGCACTCAAAGGTGTGGATACCCACGCTCATGCACACATTATAGGGCTTTTCCGACTGCTTGTTATGCTCTGCGGCGATAGCCTTTATCCTCGGAGGGATATCCTTGATTATCCCTGCCATTTCGGGAGTAACTACAGCAAAGGCTGCAAACTCATCGCCGCCTATCCTCGCCACGATATCCGAATCCCGGAGAGCCTTTTTCAGATACCCCGCCGCAGTTCGGATAGCATAATCTCCGTCATCGTGGCCGAAGGTATCGTTTATCTTCTTAAGATTGTCGAGGTCGCCGAAGATAAGCACTCCCACCTTGCCCTTATTGACCTCGTTATGAATAACATCGTCAGCGTACTTGTAGAAGCCCCGGCGATTGAACACACCTGTAAGCTCGTCGGACATGGATATCTTGTTGAGCATGGTATTCTTGTTCTGGATAAGCTGGATAGAGCCTTCCAG
>CAMEYZ010000078.1 GCA_945947715.1 uncultured Clostridia bacterium
GCCGCGCGGAATACTTACGCCCGGCGTAAGTAACGTCATAGTACTTATGACATTGCCCTCCAAACGTCTGCGGACTTTTTGAGGGCAATGTCATAAGTACAGGCGCTCTCCGAGGGTGGAACGGAAAACAAAAAAGTAAATACGAGTAGAAAATCATAAATTGCTTTTATTGACTTTTTATAATATTGTGATACAATAAAAATGGGTAAATATCTATTATCGTTATGAATTTTGGAGTTGCTATGCGGTATATTGGCGGAAAAAATCTTTTATTAGAAAATATCAATAACGTAATAAATGATGAAATTCCAAATGTTTCATCTGTGATTGATCTGTTTGCCGGCTCAGGTGTAGTATCTAACAATTTCAAATCCATTGGGTATCGCACTATCAGCAATGATTTTCTATATTTCAGTTATGTTATTTCCAGAGCTTCAATTAAGTTAAACCAAAAACCGTCATTCAAAAAACTCGGAATATCAAATCCAATAAAATATCTGAATGATTTGGCTATTGCTGATACGGAGTATAGCGTTTCTGATTGCTTTATCTACAACAACTACAGCCCTGTTGGGGATTGTAAACGAATGTATTTTCAGCCCGAAAATGCAATTAAAATAGATGTAGTAAGGTTGACGATAGAGAAATGGTACAAAGGTAATCTGATTACAGAAGATGAATATTTCTACCTGCTTGCTTCGCTTATAAATGCAGTGCCTTTTGTCGCAAACATTACGGGCGTATATGCGGCTTATTTAAAATTTTGGGACGAGCGTACATACAAAACACTTGAATTTACCCCGCCTGCCATCATAAGCAATGGCAAGAAAAACGAGTATGCTGTATTGTCAACTTGTTTGAAATACTCAGGGAGAGCCATGTGAGCCGTAAAGTGAGCTTTTTTATGCGAGCTTTTCGGCTTTCTTCGGATTGACATCTTTGGGCGGCGTGAAGGTGGTGGATTTCATTATCTGCTTGCCTTTGTCGTCTGTTCCTACGAAAACCCTTATTCTGAACGTGTTTCCATGCTGTGTGATATTAGCCATATGTATAGATCCCTCCTGAATTTTTACACTATAGCATATAGGTAATTGTCAGTGACAGCAGCACTGCTTCAAAGATTCGTTTTTAGGACATAATGATTCACTCCTTTCATTTACATAAATAGAATATATAAATGAAAGAGGGCGTGATTCGATTCTATACTACGCAATATGCAACAAAGCTCTATGCCTTCTTATAGGCAAAATAAAAACGTCGGAGTGCTTATGAAGCATTTCGACGTTTTTTGAGATCATTATTTCCCGTCAGGGTCACTCGGAGATCTCGGTATAGAAGTCTGCGTAATCCTTTCTCTTATCCTTCGTGAACTGGATTGCAGTCCTGGGATGCTGGTTCAGCTGACCTGTCATAAGGTACTGGAGATCGTAGCCCCATACGATACCTTCTTCTTTAAGCTTTACCATATGATCCTGCAGGAATTTGTAAACGGGATATACATTGTACTTAGGATTTTTAAGGAATCCCAAAAGAAGCTCCATTGCGCAGTTTCCTGCACCTCTTCCCATTCCGAGATATGTGCCGTCGAGCCAGTCAACGCCGTCACCGCAGGCTTCAATAGTATTTGCGAATGCCAGCTGCTGGTTATTGTGAGCGTGGATGCCCACCTTTTTTCCGTGCTTTTCCGCAAAATTTAAATAAAGATCTGCAATTCTTGCGATCTGTTCGGGATAGAGGGAGCCGAAGCTGTCTACGATATAGATGCAGTCAACGGGAGTGTCGCCAAGCATGTCAAAGGCTACCTCGATATCCTCCTTCTGTGCGTTGGAGATCGCCATGATATTGCAGCTGGTTTCATATCCCATTTTTGCGGCATGCTCGATCATTTCGATCGCCTCGGGCATCTGATGGATATATGTTGCCACTCTGACAAGGTCAACGGGGGAATCAGATCTCGGACCGAAGTCTGCCAGATCATGTCTGCCTATATCAGCCATTATGGCAAGCTTGAGGTTTGTATTGTTATCGCCTACTATTTCTCTGATATGCTCGTCGGAGCAGAACTTCCACTTGCCGAACTTGCTTTCATCAAACACCTTTTTTGATGCACGGTAGCCCATTTCCATATAGTCTACGCCAGCTTCGATATTGGTCTTATAAAGAGCCTTTACAAAATCATCGGTGAAGTAAAAATCATTTACAAGACCGCCGTCTCTGAGTGTGGCATCGATTACTTTGATACTTTCTCTGTATCCCATTAAATCGGACAGAATTTTCATTTTTTTATTTTCCTTTCTGATAGAAGCTTTCCCATATGTGATATGTATAAAGCTTTATTACTTTAAAGCTTTTTTGCTTTGCATCAATATTATATCATATTTTTTCAGGATTGTCTATAGTTTTAAAGATATTTACAAAAAATTCAGACTCGGGATATATACTTTCCGCTTCAACAGAGGAGAAATAGTAGGGTTTATTTTCGTAACTGTGTTGTATTAACAAAAAAGAAGAGGATAGTTCACGAAAAATACGTCGACAACTCATAATTTAGTTCACATATGCCGTTGAAATGAATTTCAATGGTCGGATGTCTCTTTTTGTTTGCCTGACAAGAGATTTCCGAGTTTCTTAGCAACACCCGGATTTGCGTTTCTCCATTTCCGCTGCTTGACTATATTTTGGCTTTGGGGTATAATGGAATAAATCGGATAGATATACTGTTCTACAAATCGGAAATTATTTGTTTGAGTGAATGGTGAAAAGTGAATAGTGAATAGTGAAGAGTGATTATATTTCATACTATTCATTATTCACTCTTCACTAAAAATTTCAAATTCCAATTTATAGAGGAGATTAATTATCAATGTCTGTGATTTCAGAAAGGAATGAAAATTTATGAAAAAAGCCGTGCTGACAGCATTGACATCAGCCTGTCTTTTATACA
This sequence comes from uncultured Clostridia bacterium, assembly GCA_945947715.1. Classification (GTDB taxonomy): domain Bacteria; phylum Bacillota; class Clostridia; order Oscillospirales; family Ruminococcaceae; genus RGIG4694. Next base: position 2,945 of record CAMEYZ010000078.1, read on the forward strand.
TTACAGGGTGTATAACGGAAAATAATACCACTGAAAATATTACCGAGGAGGCTTCCAAAGTGAGTGAAAGTGAATATGTTCAGATGACAGACAAGGAGCTCCTTGCGGACAGAGGCGGAGAAAGACCGCCCCAGGGGTATAACACGCTCCAGGACATATCTCTCATAAATGAAAAGCTTTCGGACGGTTCATTCGGATTCGGTCAGCCCGACATGGAGCAGGCTTGCTTTGAAATGCCTTCCGTGGGCGTTCCTGCAGGCGAGGGTACAATCGTGATAAGAAGCTGGAACACCACCGATCTGTCAGCATATATTCCGAATGGAAAAATATCATTTTATGCAAAGGGTGAAGCTGCGGGCGGAAGCTTTGATGTGGCAGTGCAGGACTGCGACCGTGACCGCAAGGGCAGCGATGACTCGGTTACTATTTATAAAAGTACTGCCGATTACGGCACCATATCAAAGGACTGGACGCTGATAGAGATACCGTTAAAGGATTATTTTGAGGCGGGAAATGGACTCGACTCCACCTGTATATGGACGCTGCGTATCGGAAATGCAGAGGGAAATATCCGTATTGCAGATCTGCGCATAACCTCTCCCGACAAGGAGCTTTGCGGAGATACCGTTAAAGTTAATCAGCTTGGATACAACACCAAAGCTACAAAATACGCTCTGGTAAGCGGCTTTTATGAGGAGCTTTCCTGCAACAGCAGAACATCCTTCAGCCTTGTCAATGCTGAGAATAACGAGGTCGTCTTTAGCGGTATGCTCACCCTTGCAGACGGATATGATGAAGCATATTCGGGCGAAACTATCTACAAAGCGGATTTCAGCGATTATAAGGAGAACGGCAGATATTTTGTTACGGTGAACACTCCCGAAAAAGAAAGCTCCGCTGTGTTTACTATCGGCAGCAGCGTCTATTCCGACAAAATAGGAACTCTCTGCAAATATTATTATTTCCAGAGAGCAAATGTTGAGCTTACAGAAGAATACGCTGGACAGTTTGCAAGAGAAGCACTATATCCAGACGATTTTAATATGGTATATCTCTCCGATAAAAACAGGACAAGGGACGTTTCGGGAGGTTGGTTCGACGCAGGAGATTTCGGAAAATATATTGACCCGGGTTCGGTGGCAGTCGTCGATCTGCTGTGGGCTTACAAGCTTTTCCCCGAAGCGTTTACGGACGGTGCTTCCAATATTCCCGAGAGCGGAAATAACATTCCCGATATTCTTGACGAAGTGAAGATAGAGCTGGATTTCTTCCTGAAAATGCAGGACAAGGACGGCGGCTTTTATCATCGAGTAAATCCCGATGACGGAAGCAGAGCCATTGTTGACACTTTTTCAAAGGACGACGGAGGAAACGTCAAAGCCGCAGGTACATCTGCAAACGCTGCCGCAGCGCTTGCACTGGCACATACAGCGTACAAGGACACCGACTCTAAGTATGCCGATAAGCTGCTTTCCGCTGCGGTCAAGGGCTGGGATTATGCGATAAAAAATCCCGATATAACATCATCGGGGACCTATGGCAGCGACAAAACCGAGCCTCAGATATTTTTTGCTGCGTGTACCTTGTACTATGCAACAGGAGAGGAAAGGTATCACGATTATATCCGTGAGAATTACAAAAATTTTAACGCTTATGATATGAATTCCTTCGGACACGGCTCCGATAATATGACAAAGCTTGCCTTTGCCGAATATCTTGCCTGTGAAAACAAGGACGATGAGATTGTCGAATGGATAAGCAAGAAATTTAATACCTGGAAAAAGAATACTATTTCCAATGCAAAGGCAAATCCCTGGGGGACTGCGCTGCCAAACTGGGCATTATGGTGGGGAAGCAACGCCAATGCACTCAATACTGCGATGGAAATGTACATTACGGAATATTTTCTGGACGGAAATACAGCTGCTTCGGAAAAGCTTGCTTCTGAAACGGTAAATTTCATTTTTGGTATAAATCCTACGGGAAATTCCTTTGTGACAGGTATTGGCGAAAGCTGCATCAGGCGTGCATACAGCGGAATCTTTGGCGAGGACGGTATCGAAGCTTTTCCTGAGGGCTACACCCCCGGCGGAATTAATATGTACGACGGTAGCATTATATCACGTTTTCCCGGAAAATGCCACTCCGATACGGCACTGGATTGGGTGACTAACGAAAATTCTATCTACTATCAGTCATCGCTGATATTCGCGTCTGCAATGCAGACAGCAAAAGAATAAATCCCAGGTTTCTTTGAGGGCTTGTTGGCATCTGGCAGTCAAGCCTTCAGTTTGAATTTTATATGTGAAAAAAGTTAAGAGCTGTCTGATAAATTTTAAAATCAGACAGCTCTTATGATTTTATTTATAAGTGTATTTTCTGTGGGTAGTTATTGCTTGCATTATCGGTGACTTACTTTCTTTTGAACTCTCTTATCTTGCCAGCCTCTGTTTCCCAAGTCATTGTGTTGCTATCGACTATTTTCACCTTGAAGGTACTGTTGTTGCCCCAGATTTCATCGTCGCTCTCAATGATTATCATATCGCCTTCAAAATGGAATTTACCACTATCTCCGCCTTCATATGAAAGTATATCGCCTTCTAATACCGATGTTTCGGTATATGTACCATCCGCCTTGAAAGTCCATTCCTGGTCAAAATCAAGAACATGGTTTGTCCACGTTCCCGCTATATCCGCACATGTATAGTTCTTTGAGCACCCCGTAGATACTATCATAACAATCGCCATAATAATACCAAAAATAAAATATTTTCTTGTTTTCATTATTCAATACCCCTTCAAACATTATCTTTTCTATAGAATACCATATATCGGAAAAAATGTCAATACATCTTTTCCGAAAAGTTTAAAAAATAGATACATTTTGCGCAATTCGCTTGATATTATGCGAAAATTAGTGCATAATTACTTATAAGACATTTTTTTACTGAAAAAATGACATAATTTACATAGAGAAAAAATCAGCCGCTAAGGCGGTAATGTGTATGAGGGTGGAAAAATATGTCAGTATCAAAAACGCGGCGTGTGCCTGTGATGATAGCGGTCATGGTCGTAACAGCGGCGCTTCTGCTGGTCATCTCGGCGTTAACGGTCAAGGCGGAGGACTCGTGGATAAGCGAGGCTTCTGCGTCATTGTCGGGTGATGGCAATGCAAGCAGCTATCCGTTCTCGGGAACATTTGACGGCGGCGGTCATACTATTAAAAATATCACTATATATGATTCCGCGGCAAAGCGCAGTCAGGGCTTGTTCGGATATTCTGACGGCACAATATGGTCACAGATGGAACACTCGACAAAAACGGTAAATTTACCTTTGAGGTAGAGGACGGAGAAAATTATACACTTGTCATTGATGCCTGATTATAAATAAGGACAGCCGTACTGCGATGCAGTGCGGCTGTTCTTTTACTTATGTGGGGTACAGTCAGATTTCAATATCAAAAACATATTCGCAGACAGCAGCTGCAGAGGTTAGCTCGCATATCAAACTGTCGCCAAATGTGGGAGGGTGTTCAAGGTAGATATCCGCAGCTTTGAAAAGAGGATATACCTCGACTTCAAATTTCTTTGGGAAACCATACCGCTCACCAACCCCGAAAAAACTGAAAATTACGAGCAGTATGCGAAGATACTTGCAAATTATAATGTGGACTATGACGTGTTCGCGAGCTCATACTATTCCTACTGGCACGGTACTCTCGATATTCTTACGGACATACTCAAAAAGATTTCGGATGAGTACGATAAGTATGTTATAGTTGCTGAGATGTCCTATGGATATACTGCCGAGGACGGTGATGATTTCTCCAATACCATCGGAGAAGGCAGCACCATTGACAAGCGATATCAGTTTACCGTCCAGGGACAGGCGGACGGTATCAGCGATGTTATACGTGCAGTCTATGCTGTGGGCGAAAAGGGCATAGGCGTGTGCTACTGGGAGCCTGCATGGATACCCGTCCCGGGAGAAGGCTATTGTAATTCTCAGCATTTTCATCAGAAAGATAAGGCTTGTAAGCCTCAAGCTGCTCTGTGAGCTGGCTTTCGGTATCACGTATCTCATCGACTATTTCCAGCATGGAATCAAAATCCGTAGCGATTATGTGAGAGAGTGCAAGCTCATGTATTTTCTGAGCTGTGACCTCCATTTCGCCCAGCTTTGAGATGCTTATCATATAATGATATTTGTGAGCTATATTAAGAGACCGGGGCGGATATATCATTATTTCAGTGAGCGTCGGATACCCAAAAAACAAAATGACCGCTATGTGTTGGTACATAGCGGTCAGTTCATCATTCATAAACAGCATCGTTTCTCATGCCGAGGAAATACTCCTTTGCGGTATTTCCGTTGACAGGTCTTGCAAAGCGGAAGCCCTGTATATAGGAGGCTCCGATAGTCTCCACTATCTTTTCCTGCCTTTGAGTTTCCACGCCCTCAGTCAGTATCTTCACGTTCTGCTTGATGAACGCCTGGGATATGAACATGAGGATAAAGTACGCCTTTTCCGACTTTTCGGCGCTGTAGATAAGAGACTTGTCAATTTTCAGATATTCAAAGGGCAGCTCTATCATATTGGAAAGGTTGGAGTAGCCCGTGCCGAAATCGTCCATGTAGAATTTTATTCCGATAGCTCCCAGCTCCTCCATCATCTGCTTGACGTGCATGAAATTGTCGATGATAACGCTCTCGGTTATTTCTATGCGAAGCTTTTCGGGCGGGATATTGTATTTCCGGACCGTCTGGATAACTCTTTCCACGATATCGCTCCGCATTATCTGGTGCACGGAGAAATTGACGGAAACGGCTTCAAAGTCCACATTATCCTTTATAAGCTCTGAGATAAAGCGGCAGGATTTATCCAGCACTATATCTCCTAGACGGACTATCAGTCCCATTTCCTCTGCGATTGGAATAAATTCATCGGGATAGATAGGACCTATCTCCGTTTTGTTCAGACGGATAAGAGCCTCTGCTGTGCGGAACCTTCCGCTGGAAACCTCATAGATAGGCTGATAGAATATCTCGAAGCTGTTCTCCTCGGAGTTAAGCTCTCGTTTGAGTATCTCGGTTATCTCTTTTTTGCGGCGGATATGTGCCAGTGCGGAATCGTCGCAGTAACAGATATTGGACTCCTTATTTTTTCTTGCCCGCTGAGCGGAGTATTCCAGCAGCTCGATGAGCTGTTCAGCGTTATCTGCCTGCTGAGGGCAGTTCACCGCAGCGATGCTTATATTATATCTGATGATAGTGTCGTCAAAGGAAAATTCCTCTGAAAGTATCCTGTCCATTTCGGTTATCATGCCGCTTATGTCCTCTGCGGACGTATTGTCGAATATGAAGATGAACTTATTATCGGAATAACGGAATCCGGGGACTCTCGGCATTACGTCCTCCACCTTTACAGCAGCTAGGGTGATAAGCTGGCGCTGCTTCTGTCTGCCGAAGGCCTCCTTGAGCTCCTGAGCATTATACACTTCCAGCAGGACGCAGCAGAATCGGGAGCCCTTCTGGAGCCGCTTGGTGACTGCCTCGACGAAGCTTCTGTTTCCGAAAAAGCCGGTATCGCTGTCGATGTCCACGATATCGGTGCCCAGAAACAGAAACATCAGAATAAGCGGACCAAGAGCGGCAGTGCCCGTAAGGAGAACATTGCTTTTGAAGAACTGAACGAGCATCACCATTCCCGAAAGAACGGGAAAGAAGGATATGAGAATCTTTACCCGGAAGGTAGATTTCCTGCCGTTTTTGAGTGCGGCAAAGACTATCAGTATGGCCATGTACATCATAACGGCATAGGTCAGCTTGCTGAGCCTTCCGCGGACATATCCGGTCTCGTCAAAGCTAAATAGCAGCTTTGTAAAGGGTGTAGTGAAGACCACTGCCAGCGATGCATACAGTGGAATAACTATTGCCCTGGTATATTTCTTTTTCCACTCGGAGTTGTCTCTTTCGATGATATTCAGAAAATATACCGAGAAGATAGCAAGAGTGATGAACAGAAACGCAAAATAAAGCATAGTGACCGTATAATTCAGCCATACGGGCACTCTGCCGAAGTTGTTGATGAAAACAGCCGACAGTATATTACAGAAAGAACTCAGAGATATCGAAAAAGCGCAGGCTACGAACACTCT
>CAMEYZ010000079.1 GCA_945947715.1 uncultured Clostridia bacterium
CGGAGCCTGCTATCCCGAGGTCCACATGGACGCTCCCGATATGGATACCGATATACAGCATCTAAAAATAAAGGTGGAAGCAGGCGCAGAGCATCTTATGAGCCAGCTTTTCTTTGATAATTCCGCTTTTTATAATTTCCTTGAAAAGGCGAGAGCTGCGGGGATAAAGGTCCCGATAGAAGCTGGCATCATGCCTGTTACCAATAAGAAGCAGATTGAAAGAATGGTCTCCATGTGCGGAGCAAGCCTTCCCCATAAGTTTGCACGGGTGATGCAGAAGTATGAGAACAATCCTGAGGCTCTCCGTGATGCGGGTATTGCTTACGCTACCGACCAGATAGTGGACCTTATCGGCAGCGGAGTGGACGGTATTCACCTTTATACCATGAACAATCCCTATGTTGCAAGGAGGATCAGCGAGAACATTTCGTCGCTGCTCTGATATAATATGGAAAAAATAATTCTTGACAAGATAAACCGAGAAGAAGCCTTCCGCTATATGGCTGCGGAGGGCTATTCCCCCGAAGGAACAATGGCAGAGCTTGCCGACGAGTGCGAACAGGAGCTTATCGCCGCAGCGTCGCCCTTTTACACCTACAGAGTTTTTGAGATAGCCGCCAACGACGGAGAAAAGGTCACTCTTCGAGATTGCCCCCTTGTTTTTGAGGGGAAGGATATCTCCTCGCTGCTGAAGGGCTGTCATTCGGCGGTGGTGATGTGTGCTACCCTGGGAGCAGGAGCAGACCTGCTCATACGGAAATATCAGATAGAAAATATGGCGAAGGCATTCATTGCCGATGCATTTGCAAGCGCAGCAGCTGAGCAGGTCTGCAACAAGTTTGACGAGCTGTTAAAGGAAAAATATCCCGATAAGTTCATCACATGGAGATTTTCTCCTGGTTACGGAGATTTCCCGCTCTCTATTCAGCGGGAGCTTCTCGATGTGCTCAACGCAGGACGTCTTGCGGGGATATGCGTGAATAAGTCGGGAATGCTTACTCCGATAAAATCTGTGACGGCAGTCTGCGGCATATCAGACAGCGAGCTTCCCCGGGGAAAACGGGGCTGCGCTTCATGTTTATTAAAGGGAGAATGTGCTTTCAGAAAGAGAGGAACACGCTGTGAATTTTAAAGCGTTTCTTGATTCAAATGAATTTATCATACTCGACGGAGCTATGGGAACCATGCTCCAGGCAAAGGGTATGAAGCCGGGAGAAACTCCTGAGCTTATCAACATAGAAAAGCCCCAGTGGACAATGGATATCCACCGCAGCTATATGGAGGCGGGCTCTGATATCGTATATGCCAATACCTTTGGAGCTAACCGCTTAAAGCTTGCTCACTGCGGAAAAACTCCTGCAGAGCTTATTCCGCCTGCCATTGAAAATGCAAGAAAGGCAGTGGACGGAAAGGCTCTTGTGGCGCTGGATATCGGTCCTATCGGACAGCTTCTTGAACCCACGGGAAGCCTGACCTTTGAGGAGGCTTACGAGCTTTTCAAGGAGGAAATCATTGCAGGTAAGGACGCGGACCTGATAGTCATCGAGACCATGACCGACCTGTATGAGACGAAGGCTGCACTTCTTGCGGCAAAGGAAAACAGTGATCTTCCTGTTATTTGCACCATGAGCTTTGAGCAGAATCAGCGCACCTTTGTGGGGTGCTGTCCGGAATCCATGGCGCTGACTCTGGAGGGACTAGGAGCGGACGCTATCGGCGTGAACTGCTCTCTCGGTCCTAAGGAACTGTATCCTATCGTGAAAAAGCTGTCGCTGTGGACAAGTCTGCCTATAGTCTGCAAGCCTAACGCAGGACTTCCTGACCCTGAAACGGGCGGATATAACGTCACTCCCGAGGAATTTGCCGAAAGCGCCGCAGAGCTTGCAGAGCTTGGCGTGAAAATATTTGGCGGCTGCTGCGGAACGGACCCGGAGTTTATCCGTGTGCTTTCGGAGAAGCTGTCAGCACTGAAATATCACGAGCGGGAGACAGATATCCCCGCAGCGGTATGCTCTCCCGAAAATACTGTGGTAATAGATCAGCCGAGGATAATCGGCGAAAGGATAAATCCCACCGGAAAGAAGCGCTTCAAGGAAGCGCTCATAAACAACGATATCAACTATATTTTGGGACAGGCTCTCGAACAGGCAAAGGCTGGAGCTGATATCCTTGACGTGAATGTGGGACTTCCCGATATCGACGAGGGCAGCATGATGATAAGCGCTGTCAAGTCCATTCAGGGCATCACAAATCTTCCGCTGCAGATAGATTCGACTATTCCCGATGTTCTTGAAAAGGCGCTGAGAGTGTATAACGGCAAGCCCATCGTCAATTCCGTAAACGGCGAGGAAAAATCGCTGCAGAACGTGCTTCCGCTGGTGAAGAAGTACGGAGCCGCAGTGGTGGGACTTACTCTGGACGAGAACGGAATCCCCAAAAAGGCTGAGGACAGATTTAAGATAGCTGAGAAGATACTGGCCCGTGCCCTTGAATTGGGTATCCCGCGTCAGGACGTATATATCGACTGTCTAACGCTGACAGCCTCTGCTGAGCAGGCAGCTGTTATGGAGACCGTCAAAGCAGTGAACATGGTAAAGACTCGTCTGGGACTGAAAACCGTTCTGGGAGTGTCGAACATTTCCTTCGGACTGCCTAACCGTGAGCTGGTGGCAAGCAATTTCCTTGCCATGTGTCTGACAAACGGACTTGACCTGCCGATAATCAACCCGAATATCGCTTCCATGACAGGAGCTGTGAGGGCATATAAGCTTCTTGCGGGAATAGATGAGAACTGCATCGACTACATTAAAGCGTATAACGGCGTGAAGGTGACTACCTCTGTCACGGGAGCTGCCTCCGCCGAGGAAAAGCATTCGGAAAACGAGCTTGCCTATGCCGTGGAAAACGGCCTTAAGGGCGAGGGAGCGGCAATCACCGCGAAAATGCTGGAAAGCACTGACCCCATGGAGATAATAGATAAGATACTTGTCCCGTCGCTGGATAAGATAGGTCAGGAATTTGAAAAGGGAAAGATATTCCTGCCTCAGCTCATTCTGTCAGCAGACGCGGCGCAGAGCTGCTTCGAGGTCATCAAGCAGAAGCTTTCCGAATCGGACAGCAAGCCTATCATCAAAGGAAAGGTAGTCCTTGCGACGGTCAAGGGAGATATCCACGATATCGGAAAGAATATCGTGAAGGTGCTTTTGGATAATTACGGCTATCAGGTCATCGACCTGGGCAAGGACGTGGATCCCCAGAGTGTGGTTGATGCGGCCATAGAAAACGATGTTCGTCTGGTGGGACTGTCCGCACTTATGACCACAACTCTCGGCGCCATGGAGGACACAATAAGACTGCTCCATGAGAATAACGTTAACTGTAAAATAGTAGTGGGAGGAGCAGTGCTCACTCCCGAATACGCAAAGAAGATAGGCGCTGACTATTACGCCAAGGACGCCAATGAAACGGTGGCTGCGGCGAAAGAGATATACGGATAAGCTTGGCGGAGGTCATAAATGGCGGAGATCATTCATATAACTGATTTTAATGCGCCCGAGCTGGACGCGTATGCGCGACTTACCGAGGCGCAGCTGAGAAATCGCCTTGAACCGGAAAAGGGGATATTCATCGCGGAAAGCCCCAAGGTGATAAACCTTGCTTTAAGTGTTGGATATGAGCCGGTTTCCATGCTGACCATACAGCGGCACATTGACGGACAGGCTGGGGAGCTTATGGAAAAATGCGGAGATATCCCCGTGTACACTGCGGACAGCGAGCTTCTCGAACAGCTGACGGGCTTTCGTCTGACAAGGGGAGTGTTGTGTGCAATGCGTCGACCAAAGCTTCCCGAGGTGGAGGAAATATGCAAAAATGCGGCACGTATCGCAGTCCTGGAAAATATCGCCGATTCAACCAATGTGGGAGCCATATTCCGCTCGGCGGCGGCTCTTGGAGTGGACGGGGTGCTTGTAACTCCGTCCTGCTGCGACCCACTGTGCAGGCGGGCAGTTCGGGTGAGCATGGGCACGGTGTTCCAGATACCCTGGACATATATCGGCAGCGAGCCGTCACAGTGGCCCGAAGAGGGGATAGTACGGCTCCGTGGAATGGGCTTTAAAACAGCAGCAATGGCGCTAAGCGATAATTCGGTCAGCATCGACAACCCTGCGCTTCATTCTGAGGAAAGGCTTGCAATAGTCCTCGGGACAGAGGGCGATGGGCTGTCAGAAAAGACGATAGCCGCCTGTGACTACACGGTGCGCATACCCATGCAGCATAATGTGGATTCGCTGAATGTGGCTGCGGCAAGCGCAGTGGCGTTCTGGGAATTAAGGAACCGCTGATTAAATTGTTTCACGACACTTTCAGTAACGGATTTTCGAGTGTCGGAAACGATGGCTTCGCCTTTAATCAGCGTTTCCTTAAGAAAATAAAAATCACGCCGGATAAATGCGATGATGTGCATTTATCCGGCGTGATTTTTAAAAAATTCCATTTTGTTTGTGTGAAATTATCATGCCCATAGAACAAAGGTAGTAGCATTTTATATGAGCAGCAGGATATCCTCGTTTAGTATCACACCGCAGACTTAACAGCTTCTCTTTCAGGTTTCTTATCCTGATTAGCAGCAGGGTCATCGAAAAGCTTTCCTCCGGATATTTCCGCTGCGCAGATAGACTTGACCATGCTGTAATAGGGAATGACAAACATTGCAAGATATCCCGTAAGGCAAAGGGCCAGCATCGGCAAAAACCATACCTGTAGTGCTGCAAATCTTCCCTTTGAGCCGCTCATGGCGTTTACGCCCCTATGATAAATATCAAATATGCTTTTTTCGGGCTCCTCAGCAAAATAGTAGGGGATAAGCTGGAATTTTACCGTAACAATCATATAGATGAGGCTCAGTCCCAGCAGCACAAGTATCATCCCGAAATATAGCAGTGCCTTAAGAAATTTGCTTTCCGTATTGTTCAGCAGATTAATAAATATGTAATAGATAGAGCCGCCCACGGCAGTTATCGGAATAAAATACACAAGCTTGCGGAAAAAAACAAGCAGGTTCAGCATTACTGCTTTTACCCATTTTCTGAGAGAAAAATATCCGTAGAACGCTCCCGAAACAGGCGCATTTTTTCCCTGTGCCGCCTGATAGTAGCACCATTTTATGCCATAGTAGAGGGGACTGAGAAAAATCGTCATAATATTCGGAAGAATAATAGCTGTGATTCTTACCTCGACGCTTGCCCTAAATCCTTCAATGATCTGCGGCAGCTTGAGTGGAAAGGCAAAGGTCCCAAGATCTGGACGGAGTATAAGTATGATCATGTATGCAGCTGCCACAAACAGCGCCATCAGACCGAATGCTACCATGAACAGAAACTCAGCCTCCACCCAGTAATATGAAAGTCTGCTGAGAGCTTTTTTTCTGATCTCTTTATTATTCATAGAAATCAATATCCTCATCGTTTAAATAGTCGGAATATTCTTCGGCTCTGTTGCCGAAGTCTGCGCGGAAATCCTCGGCGATAAGCTCACCTGCATCGTTGTAGCCCACCGAATCGCCGCCGGGTATCTTTCCGAGAATCTCAAAGGTCTTTCCGTTCTGCCACATCTGAGCAGTGACCATTATCTCATAGCCCTCGCCCATTTCGCACATGAAATCCATGGCCTTCATTTTCGGCAGACCGAAGCAGGAGAGCATATTCATCATAATTCCCGAATGAGTGACTATTCCAGCGCGGACGATGCCGTTTGTCATCATATCCTTAATGATAGCGTCCAGAGAGGTATAGCAGCGCAGGAGCATGCTTCTGAGGCTTTCTCCGTTAGGCGGAGGATTGTCCAGACCGCCCCTCAGCCATTTTTTGTAGGAATCCAGCTCCACAGCCTCTTCGGCCTTAACGCCCTCGAAAATGCCGAAATCCATTTCCCGCAGGTCGTCCACGATGACGAGCTCCCGGTCAGGGAACAATATCTCCGCCGACTGGATAGCTCTTTCCAGCGGGCTTGAATATACCCGTTCCACCTTAGGATATTCGTGCATCTGGTATTGAATTCTTAGTTCCTCCTTGCCCTCTTCGGAGAGAGGAAGGTCTGTTTTTCCAATATATATCCCGTCGTCGTTGGCGGAGGTCCTGCCATGACGGAGAATACTTATCCTGTATCCCTTCAAAAGTATCACCTCAAAAAATGTATATATAATATTATAATATAATTCTTTGTATCTGTCAATGAAATTTTTCTGCTAAAAATTTTCTTTAATATTTGATTTTGCGTTTCATATAATACTAATGCAAACCCGATAACCCAAAGATTTCGATTAAGGAGATTAAAACAATGAAAGACAACATCACAAACGAAGGCAGAGAAACCATGGAAAGATTCAAGATGGAAGCTGCAAGCGAGGTTGGCGTAAACCTTAAGAACGGTTACAACGGAGACCTCACAGCAAGAGAGGCAGGCTCCATCGGCGGACAGATGGTCAATATGATGACGCCCGAACAACAATGGCGCTTTACACGGCAGAATGTGCGTAAAATGGGGCATTTGCAGGAAATTACATATTTGGTGCAGAGTGGGTTTTGATACATATTTGACCGTACAAGCAGCCAAGGGACTGTTCAGTCTCCGGCTGCTTTCCTTTATCCTTCCGATCATATTTGAAGAAGTATATTATTGCGTAAACGAGAGCAATGTTTTATAAACTTCGGAAGCATTTCAAACAAATTCAAATATTGGAAATAATGCAAATATGATATAAAAATATACGTGTTGCACAAAAATATTCACATATTTTGTAACTTTTTGAACTCAATTCTATTGACAAATACTTGCTTTTACGATATAATATTATCATATTCGACGACTGTAGTCTTTTACATAGGTGTGATTAACAGTAAGGAACTGAGGTGAAGGGTTTGGAAGCTACCAAGATTAGGGAAGAACAGGAGGCTGTTCAGGGTGAGGATGAAGGCATTGCCTTTGAGGAAAAGCCGGTCTATGACTTTTTCAAGAGGGTATTCGATGTGGTCTGCTCGTCGCTGGCGCTTATCGTTCTAAGCCCTCTTTTGCTTGTTGTATCTATTGCGATAATGATTGATGATTTTGGAAACCCTTTCTTTGTTCAGGAAAGAACGGGGAAGGATTCTAAACCATTTCAAATGTATAAATTTCGCTCGATGAAAAACAATGCGGAAAATGAGTTGAACGAACTGATGAAGTTCAATGAATACGCAGAGGTACATTTTAAAATGGAGAACGACCCGCGAATCACAAAAGTGGGCAAGTTTATCAGAAAGACATCAATTGATGAACTTCCGCAGCTGATAAATGTTATCAAGGGGGACATGAGTATAATCGGTCCGAGACCGTTCGTCCCGTCAGAGCAGGGACAGCTCCCTGCGGACAGGCTGCTGGTCAGACCGGGGCTTTCCTGCTACTGGCAGATTGCCGATACAGCTAAAATGTCCAATGAAGAGCAGTTGGAGTTGGATTACAAGTACATACGGGAACGGTCATTTGCTACTGATATTAAGATGATTTTTAGGACGGTTGGGGTTGTTTTTGGGAAGAAGAACAGCTGATTTATTATCACTGAATAGAAAACAGATTTATCCATTGATATTCCGATACATATTGGATAGGAGCAACAGAAATAAAAGGAATAATCTTAGCAGGCGGTTCCGGAACTCGCCTATATCCTTTAACAAAAGTAACATCGAAGCAGCTGCTTCCGATTTATGATAAGCCAATGATCTATTACCCAATGTCTGTGCTTATGAATGCAGGCATCCGGGATATTTTGATTATTTCCACACCACAGGATACGCCTCGCTTTCGGGATTTGTTGGGTGACGGTCATCAGTTTGGCGTCGAACTCACCTATGCTGTGCAGCCTTCTCCGGACGGGCTTGCGCAGGCGTTTATCATTGGTGCGGATTTTATCGGAAATGATACGGTCGCAATGGTGCTTGGTGACAATATCTTTGCAGGTCATGGTCTGAATAAGCGTCTAAAAGCAGCTGTGAAAAATGCAAAATCCGGCGAAGGGGCTACCGTGTTCGGATACTATGTAGATGATCCGGAGCGTTTCGGAATTGTCGAATTTGACAAGGACGGCAAGGCTGTTTCCATTGAGGAAAAGCCTGCACAGCCTAAGAGCAATTACTGCGTGACCGGTTTGTATTTTTACGATAATCGCGTGGTGGATTATGCAAAGAATCTGACGCCTTCTGCCCGCGGAGAGCTTGAAATTACAGACCTTAATCGTATTTATTTGGAAAACGGCTTGCTGAATGTAGAGTTGCTGGGTCAAGGATTCACTTGGCTTGACACCGGCACTCATGAGAGTTTAGTGGACGCCACAAACTTTGTGAAAACAATCGAACAGCATCAGCACCGCAAGATTGCCTGCCTTGAAGAAATAGCATATCGTAACGGCTGGATCAGTCGGGAAGAAGTGCTGGAGGTTTATGAGATTCTTAAGAAAAGTCATGACCACCGCTTCAAGCGGTGGTTTGATATTAGCCCTATAAGGGCTATAATACATGCACGCCTAAAAGGCGGGCATTGCAAGCCAATTACCGGCCACCTCTAAAAGAGGTTAAATGCGCATATCTTCCTTCTTGGACTCGTCCTCCTGTTCTGTTATATACTTCCTTATTGTCTCTTCATTCACATTGCCAATTGTTGTCACATAGTAACCTCTTGCCCAAAACTCTCTGTTCCATTTGTTTGTCATTTCCGGGTGTCTGTCGTGTATCATCAATGCCGATTTCCCTTTCAGGTATCCGACAAATTCCGATACGCTCAGCTTCGGAGGTATGCTCACGCACATATGAACGTGATCGATACATACTGCACCCTCAATTATCTCTACCTTTTTGTATTGACATAGGGTTCGAAGTATTTCTCTCATATCTTCCCGTACTTTTCCGTACATTACTTTCTTCCGGTATTTCGGAATAAACACAATGTGGTATTGACAACTCCACCTCGTGTGTGATAAACTATTATTGTCCATCACGGACCACCTCCTATGATTTTTACTTTGGCTTGCGACACCATTGTTATTATATCATAGGAGG
>CAMEYZ010000080.1 GCA_945947715.1 uncultured Clostridia bacterium
TGTAACGGAAGGCTTGACAAAAAGGCAAGCGGCATCGGACTTTACCTGTGCAGGAAGATATGCGGAAGACTGGGATATGAGATATCTGCGGAAAGCTCCGAAAAGGGCACAATTATAAGGATAAACCTGAGCCGTATCAAGCTTGAGACCGAATAGTCTTTCAAAAATGTAAGGTTTTTCACGGAAAATGTAAGTCAAATCAATGGCGTGCATTTTCCTTTTCTGTTATACTGTATTACAGAAAATAACGAAAGGAATGACAGATATGCCCATACTTGAGGTAACTAACGTAAAAAAGACCTACACCGCACGGATAGGCTCTGCAAAGGTGGAGGCGCTGAAAAATGTGACCTTCAGCGCGGAAAAGGGAGAGTATATCGCTATTATGGGAGAGAGCGGCTCGGGCAAGACCACGCTGCTTAATATCCTTGCTGCTCTGGATAAGCCCACGGGCGGAAGCGTCCTGCTGGACGGGACCGACCTTTCCAAGGTGAAGGAAAGGGACGCTGCCGCCTTCAGACGGGATAATCTGGGCTTTGTTTTTCAGGATTTCAATCTGCTGGACACGTTTACTGTCCGTGACAATATCCTGCTTCCGCTGGTGCTTACGGGAATGAGTTACCGCGATATGGAGAAAAAGCTTCTGCCTGCGGCGGAAAAGCTGGGGATAGCTGCTCTGCTGGATAAATACCCCTATGAGATATCCGGCGGTCAGAAGCAGAGGACAGCCGCAGCACGAGCTATGATAACTGAACCCAAAATGCTCCTTGCGGACGAGCCTACCGGAGCCCTGGATTCCAAGGCCTCCGACGAGCTGCTTTCTGTATTTTCAAGACTCAACGCCGAGGGACAGACCATTCTTATGGTAACGCATTCGGTAAAGGCGGCAAGTCATGCGAATCGTGTGCTGTTCATCAAGGACGGGGAGGTATTTCATCAGATATACCGCGGAGGCTGCTCAAATGAGGAGCTTTACAAGAAAATATCTGATGCGCTTACCCTCATGGCTTCGGGAGGAAATGCATAATGACGCAGATGCTTTTATATCCGAAGCTGGCGGTAAACGGCATAAAAAAGAACCGCCGCACCTATCTGCCCTATATCCTGACCTGCTCGGGAATGATAATGATGTACTACATCGTTTCCTTTCTGACCCTGAGCAGCTTTGTGGGTGAAATGAAGGGCGGGGACTATATGCAGCTGATACTGTATTTCGGCTGCGGAGTAATGGTGGTATTTTCGGCGATATTTCTGTTTTACACCAACTCGTTTCTGATACGCCGCCGCAAGACGGAGTTTGGACTGTACAATATCCTTGGCATGGATAAGCGGAACATCTCCCGCATACTTTTCTGGGAGACGCTGATAATATACGCTGTATCAATGGCAGCGGGGATATCCTGTGGGATATTGTTTTCAAAGCTGGCAGAGCTTGCCCTGACAAGAATGCTGGGCGGAACGGCCTCATATGTGTTTAATGTGGAGCTTAAGTCCATAGTTCATGCCCTTGTCTATTATGCGGTGATATTCCTGTTGATAATGATAAATTCACTGCGGCAGATTCATCTTGCAAATCCGATTGAGCTCATGCACAGCGAAAGCTCGGGCGAGAAGCCTCCTAAGGCAAACTATTTTCTTGCGATAATCGGAGCTGTGCTGCTGGGAATCGCATATTACATGGCAGTGGTGATAAAGCAGCCTGTTTCGGCGATATTTGTCTTTTTTATTTCTGTTATCATGGTCATAGCTGCAACCTATCTGCTGTTCATTGCAGGCTCTGTGGCGGTATGCAGAGCGCTTCAGAAAAATAAGGGCTACTATTACAAAACAAATCATTTTATCTCGGTATCCCGGATGGCCTACCGCATGAAGCGCAACGGTGCAGGACTGGCTTCCATATGTATACTGTCCACAATGGTGCTGGTGACGCTTTCCTCTACCATATGCCTTTACATCGGCGAGGAGGATATGCTCAGACAGCGCTATCCGCGCAACATCGTGATAGACACCTACACCACCGACGAGAAGCTGACCTCTCTTACTCATGGAGCGGTGGAAAAGGTTCTTGATGAATACGGAGAGACTCCTGAAAATGTGCTGCAGTACAGCTATCTTGACATTTCGGGCGGATTTGAAGAGGATAATGTCATACTTGACCCCGACAGGATTGATGAGCTTTCAAATTCACTGGACCCTGATATCCGACAGCTGTTCATAGTTACAGTCGATGACTATAACCGTCTTATGAACAAAAACGAGACCCTTTCTGACGGCGAGGTCATAGTATATCCCACCAAGGGCGATTATGGCTATGATACCATAACTCTCGACGAATACGGTACCTTTACCGTAAAGGCTCGTGCAGAGGATTTCGTGGATAACGGCGTGGATTCCATGCAGATGGTGCCTTCACTGTTCATCTTTGTAAAAGACGAGGCAGTGGTGAAGGAGCTGTACGAGCTGCAGCTGGGCATCTATGGCAGCGCACATTCCTATATGCACGACTATTACGGCTTTGACCTGTCCTGCGATGAGGATAGACAGACTGATATCGGCAATGCGCTGTTCGATGAAATATCGAAGATAAAGGAGGAATACCCCGACGACTGGACGGGAGTATCCATTGACTGTGCCGCAAAGGATAGGACGGAATTTTATGCAATGTACGGCGGACTATTCTTTCTGGGAATACTGCTGGGAGCAGTATTCATCGCCGCAGCGGTGCTTATCATGTACTACAAGCAGGTGTCCGAGGGCTTCGAGGATAAGTCACGATATGAGATACTCAGCAAGGTGGGCATGACAAAAAAGGAGATAAGACAGAGTATAAATTCGCAGGTGCTGACGGTGTTTTTTGCTCCGCTTATCGCATCGGGAGTTCACATGGCGTTTGCCTTCGGGATAATAGCAAGAATGCTGTCGCTGTTCGGACTGACGGACGCAGGACTGTTCGCCATAGTAACGCTCTGCTGCTTCGGAGCGTTCGGCGCGATGTATACGGCGGTGTACTTCATCACGTCGAGAAGCTATTTCAGGATAGTCAGCGGGAAAGAGTGAGATTATGAAAGAGATGTTTTTATTGATAATGCGTTCACTGGTGACAGGCATGACCTCGGCTGTGATACTTGCTGCTGCGGTGATATTCACGGCAGTGCAGCTTGCGGTGAGGGCGGCTGAAAAGCTGGCTGGCACGAAAACATATTACCAAAACTGAAATATGGCGCATCTGCTTTGGCGGGTGCGCTTTTTCTGTAAAAAAATTATTTTGAAAAAATTCAGAAAACCTATTGACAAATGTATATACAGATGATATAATGTGTATATTGAATATATACAATATTGCAATGTTGGAGAATGACCATGGATATTATAATCAGCAATTCTTCGGGAGAGCCTATTTATGAGCAGATCTCCGCTCAGATAAAGGGCATGATCCTGAACGGCGCACTGAAGGAAGGGGACGCCCTGCCCTCAATGCGCGTACTTGCACAGCAGCTCCGCATAAGCGTGATAACCACAAAGCGCGCTTACGAGGAGCTTGAACGTGACGGCTTCATCGAGTCGTACACGGGTAAGGGAAGCTTTGTCAAGGCACAAAATATCGAGCTTCTGCGGGAGGAAAATCTTCGTCAGATAGAGGAGCTTCTGTCACAGGTCTGCAAAAAGGCCAAGTCCTGCGGGATAGGTCTTGACGAGCTTAAAGAAATTCTTGAAATAATCAGCGGAGGCGAATGATATGACCGATTTTGAAAATGCGATCGAGATCAGCGGACTCACCAAAAAATATGACACCTTCACACTGGACAACGTTTCCTTTAACGTTCCCAAGGGCAGCATCATGGGCTTTATCGGACAGAACGGCGCAGGCAAGACTACTACGATAAATTCTCTTCTGGGTATCATCAAGCCAGATGCGGGTACAGTGAATATGCTGGGAATGAACATAGCAGACCATGAAGAGGATATCAAAAAGCAGATAGCTGCAGTGTTCGATGAGAATCCCTTTAATGACTGCTTCAATGCGAAGCAGGTGGAGATCATCATGCGAGACATCTATGAGGAATGGAACAGCGAGAAATATCACGCATATCTGGAGGAATTTGAGCTTCCTCTGAAAAAGAATATCGGCAGCCTTTCAAAGGGCATGAAGATGAAGCTCCAGATTGCAGCAGCTCTGTCCCATAATGCAAAGCTGCTCATCATGGACGAGGCCACTACCGGACTTGACCCTGTTGTCAGAAATGAGATACTGGATATCTTCCTCGACTATCTCCAGGACGAGAACCACAGCATTCTCATGTCCTCCCACATCACCACCGACCTCGAAAAGATTGCCGACAGTGTAACCTTTATCGACCGCGGAAAAATTACTCTTACGGGCTACAAGGACGATATCCTTGAAAATCATCGTGTGATAAAATGCTCCAAGTCGGACTATAAGGGCATCGACTCTGAGGATATTATCAGCGCTCGGCTCACCGATTTCGGCGCTGAGGTGATGATAGCCGACAGCACCCTCTGCCGCACAAAATACAGCGGTCTGACAGCTGACTCCACCACCCTTGAAGAGATAATGCTCTTCTACGTCAATCGCAGGAAAAAGGAGTGGAGCTGATATGAGGGGACTTATCTACAGAGAGCTTTACCTTGCGAAGAAATCCTATCTCACGGGAATTTTTGTGACCCTTGCAGTCATGGCTGTGGGGATACTTGTGCGGCTGAGCACCCTTTATGGCAACCTTGCAAAGCTGGACGAGGAAGCCTTCCATATCACCGATGTGTATACATATAATATATTCATGTATCTTCCGCTGATAGCCGCTATGTGTACGTTTATGGCAGATGCCGGAGTTATCATCGGCGATTCAAAGTGCCGCTTCGGAGTGTTTTCTTACACGCTGCCAGTCAGCGATGTACAGCTTGCGGCGGTAAAGTATATCATTCTGATAGGCTCGGCTGTGGCTTCAATCGGCCTGGGGTTACTTAATGCGGCGATAATCTGCGGCATAAGCGGAAACACTTTAAGTGCGGGGATAATGAAAAATATCCTGATAATCGCTGCGATACATGTATTTTATTTTTCGCTGTGCATACCTCTTCTGTTAGGATTCAGGGTGAAGGCTGCAGCAGATGCTTTATCACTTGGGCTTATGGGCATAGTTGTCCTGATACTGGGACTTAATATGGACCGACTGAGGGAATGGTTCGGTCAGTTTACCGACGAAAGCGGAGAGATCACAGATGCAGAACTGCTGATGGAGCATGTCACTGAAAAGGCGGCCGCAATACGTGATATTGCCGCTGAATTTGCTCCGTTTGTGATAATAATATCCCTTGCCGCAGGCTTTGCCGCGACAGTGATACTCTATAAAAGGAGGGTGAAGTAATGGCAGGACTTTTATACAAGGAGCTTATCATCAATAAGAAAAACCTTGCTATATATCTGGGCACTGTTCTGTTCATCTCCTTCGGAATAATTATAAATATGACAGGTGATGATATTGACCCCGAAAAATCGGCAGGAATCATTCCGCTGTTTTACTTCATGATATTCTTTTTCACGGGAATGTTCCAGCCCAACCTCTTCGAGCCCGACGAAACCAAAAAGTGGTCGTATTTCGTGACCTCCACCCCTGCAATGGCAAGAGGACAGGTATACTCAAAATACATGGCAGGCTTTCTGATGTCGTTGTTTTCAATGCTGTGGTGTCAGGTCCTTGATATGGCGGTGTCCTTCATCCTCGGAGCTCAGTCAATGGCAATGTCCGCCGTGTACATATTCTTTTACGCACAGCTTTTCCTGCGTGCGGTGGAATATCCCTTCATTGTGCGCTTCGGCAGCAAAATAGGCTCCACATACAAAATGGCATGCTTTTTTCTGGTGATATTCATAGTATTCGTGTACTTACTTTTCGGCGATCTTTCCATGCTTGATATGAACAATATCTTTGCTGCAATTTACGGTATCCTTGACGGTTCGATATTTTCGGACAATGTGCTGTTCGTGATATCGCTGTGTCCATATCTGGCAATTGCTTCCTACTATCTGTCCTATAGATTGTCCTGCAAATTCTATCTGAAAGGAGCTGAAAGCTTTGAACGCTGATAAAAAGAAGATGATTATTCGCATCGTTATCTTTGTTATTCTTGCATATGCTCCCATGATAGCGATAGGTATCATGTACGATTTTGACGGAAGGCTCACAGGTGAACATAGCCGCCTCTATACGCTCTGTGCAACTCTTGCAGGCTTTACTCCCATGGCAGCGAATTTCCTCACAAGGCTCATCACAAAGGAGGGCTTCTCTGAGAGCTATCTCAGAGCCAATTTCCGGGGAAATCTGAAATACTATCTCTTTGGTATAGTGTACGCTGTGGTAGGCTCACTGCTGTCCACCATACTGATAATAATACTGTACTGTCCCGATTACAGCCTTTCTGATATAAACCTCGGTACAGGCTTTGCTGCGATGTTCCTGCTGACCCTTGCGCTGGATATCGAGACCTTCTGGATAAACTTCGGCGAGGAATTTGGCTGGAGAGCATATGTCACTCCCAAGCTGGAAAAGCTGATGCCTGAGCCTATTGCCCTTATTGTGGGAGGCATCATCTGGGGAATGTGGCATGCTCCGCTGACGGTACACGGGCATAATTTCGGACTGGGCTACTGGGGTTTCCCCTTCACAGGCTTTGCGATGATGAGCTTATCCTGTATATTTGTAGGGTCGTTTCTCACATGGCTTACAAAAAAGACAGGCTCGGTATATCCTGCGTCCATATGCCACGCCTGCATCAACGGAATGGTGCTTCCCGCCCTTCTGATACCAAACTACGCCGAACTTTGCGAGGAGCACGGCTTTGTCACAGGTGCTGTTCTGCTGGGAATCAACGCCCTGCTCGGAGTCGGAGCGTTTGTCCTGCTGTGCAGAAAGAAAAAAAGTTCCGAAGAAAATGAAATAAAGGCTGCAGCATAAGCATAAAAAACGGCAGTGCAGAAATTATCGTCTGCACTGCCGTATTTTCATGCTTCGTCGTAATTAAGAGAAGCCACCGAATCGCGGTAGATTATGTTCCCCTTGACAACTATCATTCCGGGAGTGGATTTAGTTTTGCCCGCAGGTCTGCTAATGGAGCTGATAAGCGCTTCCACGGCTATCTGCGCCATATTTTCGGTGTTGACCTCCACTGTGGTGATGTTCGGGACGCTTATGCTGCTATAGACCGAGTTATCGAAGCCCGTGACGGAAATGTCCTTCGGAACAAGATAGCCGTTTTCCTTGAGCTGGTTTATCAGGCGGCATGCCACCTCGTCGCAGTTGCAGACAAAGGCAGTGGGCATGATGAGGGGCAGCTCAATGGGTATCATATTTCCCGTTTCATCACGGTCACTTATTATATAGTAGTCGTGAATGGGGATATTATGCTCCAGCAGGGATTTGGAATAGCCTAAATATCTGTCCTGTATACTACTGGTGGAGTGGATATTTCCCACAAAGGCAATGTTTTTGTGACCGTTTCTTATAAGGTAGTTGGTTATCTCGTAGATGCCGTAGAAGCTGTCCGAGATAACGCAGCGGTCAGCAGTGAGCTCGTTGTAAAAGTCAAGGAATACTATAGGTATCTTTGTATCCATGACCGCCTTTGTGTAGCTATCGGAAATCTGTCCGAGAATGATTATCCCGTCTACCCGCTGATAGAAGAATATGTCGGGCAGAATAAGAGCCTCCTCGTTTTTCAGCGTGAGAGTGTGAATGAAAGCATAATTGCCGTGAGCCTGGAGCTCCGTGGATATCGCCCGTATAAATTTGAAGTAGAAGGAATTATCCGAAATGTACCGTTCCGCAACGATTATGCCTATGTTGTTGCTGTGAGCGGTCTTTTTGGATTGTTCGCCGCCCACGCGGTAACCCATCTGGTCCGCTGTGCGCTTTATTTTGCTCCTGAGCTCGGCGCTGACGCCCTTTTTGCCCGAAAGAGCCTTTGATACAGCCACAACACTGACATCCAGCTTGTCGGCTATATCCTTCATTGTCACTTTTTTGCTCATGGCTTACCCGCTTTCTGTATTTTATAGTTACATTTTAGCATAACGAGATTAATTTTTCAATGGTAAAAAGCACTGATAAATGATATTAAAATTTGAACTTAGTTATCCGGTTAATGAAAACGGTTTTGTTAATCAGCAAGAGGTTAATTTTTAATCAATTTTTTAAATATTTATCGCCTTAAACATTAATGAAAAATTACGTAAAGGATTAACTTTTTTGAAATATAATGAAAACGGTTTCCTTTTACAAGTTAAATGCTATAAAATTTACAAACAAACGGTTTGTTAATTGTGAAATGATAACAAAAATTTGGGGTTTTTTGGTGGCTCTCGTGCATTTTACACGAAGTTAACAAGAATAATTTGTAAGATGTGCTACTTATTAGATTTTTTATTGACAAATAAATTTCTGCGATTATAATAAAAACATAGCAAATCACAAAACTAAGCTAAAAAAATCCACAAATTATTAATTAGCTACAGGAGGTTAATCTAAGATGATTACAAAAATGAAGAGAGCTGCAGCAGCGCTTGCAGCAGTTGTTCTGACAGGAACCTTATTTACAGCATGTGGTGAGACTAAGACAGACTCTGACACAACTACAGCTGCCGATACAACAGCTGCAGCAGATAACGGCGGCGACGCAGCTGCAGATACAGAGGCAGCAGGAGATGACACAGCAGCTGCAGATACAGAGGCTTCTTCCGATACAGCAGCTCTCTCCGGTACTATTAAGGTACTTCACCACCGTACAGACCGCGATCAGGACGGAACAATGGCTGAGCTCACAAAGGGCTTCAACGCACTTTATCCTGATGTAACAGTTGAGTATCAGTCCTTCACAAACTATGCTGATGATATCGCCACAATGATGCAGGCAGATAACTATGGCGACGTTGTTATGACTCCTCAGGCTCTTAAGCAGGCTG
>CAMEYZ010000081.1 GCA_945947715.1 uncultured Clostridia bacterium
TCACCACGCTTCACGATCTTTGCAAGGACCTTATCACCCTCGTGAGCGTCTATCTTCATGGAGGATATCTCCAGCAGCTCCTTGGACAGCGTATCCGGACGGATAAACAGTCGTCCGTACTCCTTTTCGAGAGTGCCCGAAAACTCGGTAAATACCTCTTCAAGGACCTTTACGACCTCACCCTCAGGCGATTCTCCACGTCTGTCCTTTCTTGGAAGAGCCTTTGCAAGTACCCTATCTCCGGGCATAGCACCCTTTAAGAACTTTCCGGGAACGAACACCTCAGTTCCGTCCTCGGTCTTAAGAAATCCGAAGGTCTTTGCTATTCGAGAAACCTCAGCGGGATATATTCCGTAGGACTCGCAGAGAACAAATCCTGCCTTTCTCTCAAAGATAACTCCCTCCCGCTTTAAAGCCAGGGCAGCCTCCTTGAATTTATCGGGCATAGGATGACGTCCCTTGCATTTCGCGTACAGATCCTTATAGGGCACACATTTTCTGTCGTTCTGCTTTAAAATTTCCCTTATTCTTTTTTTATAGATATCAACATAATCAGTCATGACTTTATATCCTTTCGGTAACTTTTTCTGTCCTGTATTATTTATATTATTATTGTACTCCTTTTTTTCAGTAAAGTCAATAAAATTTTTGACAATACGGCGTAATATTCTGTATTATTTTATACAGATAAAATCAGACGAATTTTTGTATGTAAAGATTTTTCCTTTACACATGTGAACGTTTTCCCGATGTCATTCTGTGTCATTTTAATTTGAATTAGAAAAAATAAACAAATAATTCGTAAGAAATTGCACAAATTTCTGTAAACAAGTGTTCTCATAATTACGTCAAGGTTACATTACGGTTAAAATACGGCGTTACTACTTGAAAGAACTGTCAGGCTGTGATAAAATTGTAATCGCTGTGAAAGAAAAAACACAAAAAAACAGCAGGAGAACAAGAAAAAGAACAAAACGGGTCGATAAATATGGAAATAAGCGGAATCAAGAAATCTAACCGGCAGATGCCGCAGATAACCCGCAGCACCTACAGTGAAACCAAAAAGAACAGCGTTCCGATGGACGTAAAGATAAATCGTGCGCTGATACTTGTTTTGCTTGTGCTTGCGGCGCTGACGACTGTGATGCTCGTAAGCCAGATATCTTTTGTGCGAAACGGAAGCATCAACATCGGTAGCAGCGGCTATACAGTGCTCAAAACAGAATCGGACAATCGTGCGGACGTGGCGGACGCTTTAAATGCAGTTACAGTCAAATCGTCGAAGATCGAAATTGAAGTACCTGACTACTGTCCCGTAAACTACAAGGCGTACTCCCCTATTGCAATGGTGTACGACAAAACTGCGGGAGAAGTCCTCTACTCCAAGAACGAGACCGAAAAGTGCTACCCCGCAAGCACCACTAAGCTTATGACAGCTGCGGTGGCTCTCGATCTGGCTCCCGATGATTTCCTTTTCGTTGCCGGAGATGAGCTTGATCTCGTTAAGGACGACGCTCCCAAGGCGGGCATCAACAAATGCTACGGCCTTAACAGACAGGAGCTTGCAGACGGTATCGTGACTATCGGAGGAAGCGATGTTTCCTACACGGGCGCTGCCGCTATCGGAAAGCTGCTCTGCGAAGATGACGACGTTTCCGCCAGTGAGGCTATTTCCAAGTTCATAGACGCAATGAATACCTCTGCAAGAAATATCGGCGCGGAAAATACTCATTTTTCCAACCCCGACGGATATTACGGCGACGACAACTACACCACCGCCAAGGACATGATGAAAATTGCGATATATGCTTCTGACCATAAGGAAATAGCTGCGGCTGCTTCAAAGGAGGTTTCCTCAGGAAGACTTGCCTCGGGTCAGACATATTTCTGGCCAAACTCCAACAGAATGGTGGTTCCGGAAAGCAGGGAGTATTATGAACATGCTACCGGACTTAAAACAGGCATGACCGATAATACAGGCTACTGCATGGCGGCTTCCGCTGAGCAGTACGGACATGAGCTTATCTGCATCGTTATGAACTGCGAGTCCGAGGAGTACAGATACCTTGACGTAAAGAATCTGTTTGAAATATCCTTCTCCTATATCGAGGAATTTTCCACCGCCGAAACAGGCGAAACCTAATATGCATTTACAGGCTGTCTTACAAGAGAAGGCAGCCTTTATCATTTAAAAAAATCCGCCGGAAAGCTGTTCTTTGCTTTCCGGCGGATGTTCACTTTCCGAAGATATTATTTGATGTAATTTTCAATATATTTTTCTACCAGCTCTTCAAAATCGTCACGATAGCCTATGTCAGCTGTTTTGTCGTCGGAAGAGATATCCTTCAGCAGCTTTTTCACGCCGTTTATGCTGGACATTCCTTTATAGGGGCTGTCCTTCAGCAGCATGCCAAACTCTGTCACTGCACAGCAGAATTTCATTCGTCCACTCATTTTCTCGTAAGGATCGTAATTTTTGCCTTTTATGACTGTGGATAACTGCACCGACTTTTCCTCACCGGGATTTTTGTATCGTATCTTCAAGGTACACCATTCGCCTTTGCCCTTTCCCGAAGAGGTCTGATATTTCAGTGAACCGTCACTGTCAGACTTCATTTTCAACTCATAAAGAACGGTCACGCTGTCCCCTGCGCCCACATCCCCTGCATCCTTTGCGTCGTTGGTGAAGTCCTCGTTGTTCAGCCTGCGGTTGTCATAGCCGATAAGACGATAGCTGCCGATATATTCGGGATTGAATTCCAGCTGCATTTTAACATCGTCCGCAATGGTGAAGAGGGTACTGTTGCGCTCCTCGATAAGCACCTTTGAGGCTTCCTTTGCACTGTCGATGTAGTGATAGCTGCCGTTGCCGTTATCTGCAAGAGCTTCAAGCTTTTCGTCCTTGAGATTGTCCTCGCCGAAGCCCAGCGCTGTCAGATATATGCCCGTTTTGCGCTTTTCCGAGATAAGCTCAACAAGCTCGTCGGTGTCGGATATTCCCACGTTGAGGTCACCGTCGGTGGCAAGGATAACTCTGTTGTTGCCGCCCTCGATGAAATAATGCTCAGCGATATCATATGCTGCTCTGATACCGCCCTCTCCGTTGGTGCTGCCACCTGCGTCCATGCACTCGGTCATTGCCTTTACGGTGCGGGTCTGATTTCCCTTAGCACCTGCCAGCACAACATGCTCGTCCCCGGCATAGGTCACAATAGATATCCTGTCATTTTCGGTCAGAGTTTCGGTCAGCATGTTTATGGATTCCTTGACAAGTGGAAGCTTATTGTCATCCCACATGGAGCCGCTGGTGTCCACAAGGAACACAAGGTTTGATGCGGGAGTATCCTCTGCGGCGATATCCTTGCCCTGAATGCCTATCATCATAAGCTTGGAGTCCTTGTTCCAGGGACAGTCAGAAAGCTCATAGGTCACGGAAAAGGGCGATTTCCCCTTAGGCTGTACATAATTGTAATCAAAGTAGTTGAGCATCTCCTCAATGCGGACAGCGTCCTCGGGGATAGTTCTCTTCTCGTTTATCAGTCTGCGGAGATTTGCATAGGAGGCTGTGTCAACGTCCGCGGAAAAGGTGGATACGGGGTCGGTGGAGGTGTTTTTGAAAGCGCTTTCCTCTGCGTGGGAGTATTCCTCGGAATTAAGTGTCACCGCGACTGATTCTATCGGTTCATATGAGATCTCTTCTTCGATATAGCAATAATCGTCAAGAGCCCCTCCTTCATAATCTATCTCTGCACCTGCTACCGATTCGACAGACTCCTCTTGACCATATGTGCGGGGAGAATACTTACATGTAACGTGGTTGGACGTGGAACTGTAATAGATATTGTCATTATAATCATAAGTAACAGCTTGTACAGCATAAGTCACTCTGCTGTCAGCATAGTCTAAATTGAAAAACTCGTCATAGGTGGAAGCAATCTTTATATACTTCCCGCCATTGCCGACCCTATACACATAATAAAGCAGTGCATTTTCCACAGGCGTCCATTCAAGATAAGATCCCCAATAAGAATCCGAATTGAGCGTAAGCTTGGGTTTTGAACGATTAAAGGTCCTTATCTCATTGGTATTTTTTTCTGCGGAGATAGGCTCGGGAAGCTGCGTCATATCTATCTCAGCCGATACTCCCACAGGAAATGCGGACAGCGTCCCGACAGATATGGTCATGGCAAGGATAAATGCGATACGTTTTTTGTTCATAGATGTTACCCCTTTCAGTCATGTATTTTCTATATTATAGCGCTTATGGATATGAATGTCAACGGGTAATATATATCTGTAATAAAATTTTGTCAATTGAAACCGTATCATATTTTTTTGATATCGTTTACCGAAAAAATAAAATCGTTTTCAAGTGTAAACGCTTTAAAATCTTCGCATTTATCTATTGATTTTTTTGTTTTCATGGTGTATAATGATAGTGTTTTATGCAAGTCATGGCAGAACGTTTTTTACGTCTGCAAAAATTTCCAAAGGAGCAAACGCTATGAGTACAGCCTTTAAAGCGGCGGATATACTTCTGCCGCGTGAATCTGCCGACATGTCAAAATGGTCGGTAGTAGCCTGCGACCAATACACCTCG
This sequence comes from uncultured Clostridia bacterium, assembly GCA_945947715.1. Taxonomy (GTDB): domain Bacteria; phylum Bacillota; class Clostridia; order Oscillospirales; family Ruminococcaceae; genus RGIG4694. The sequence goes on from CAMEYZ010000081.1 coordinate 4,601, forward strand.
CAGCCCGAATACTGGACGGAAACAGCGCGCATCGTCGGAGAATCGCCATCTGCGCTGAATCTGATACTTCCAGAGGTATATCTGGGCTCGCAGGACGTTGACAAGCGCATTTCGGATATTCATAAGAATATGGAAAAATATCTTTCGGAGGGCCTGTTCACCGAATACAAGAACTCCATGATCTACGTTGAACGCATGACCTCGGACGGTATGCGTGCAGGTATTGTGGGCATGATCGACCTGGAGGAATACGACTACCGCAAGGGCAGCACTTCGTCGGTAAGAGCTACCGAGGCAACAGTCGTTGAGAGAATACCACCCAGAATCAAGGTTCGCGACGGCGCACCACTGGAGCTGCCACACATTATGATACTTATCGACGACGGAAAGGGTACGGTCATCGAACCCCTTGCTGGGAAAAAGTCTTCCATGAAAAAGCTCTATGATTTTGACCTGATGCAGAAGGGTGGTCACATTTCCGGCTATCTTATCCCCGATGAGGAGATAAGCCGCATAGACTCGTCCCTGACAGCTCTCGGCGATAAGAACGCTTTTAATGAAAGATACGGTCTTTCCGACAAGCCAGTGCTCCTGTACGCAATGGGCGACGGAAACCACTCCCTTGCCACTGCAAAGGAATACTATGAAAAGCTCAAGGCTGAAAATCCCGATAAGGATATGTCAAATCATCCCGCAAGATATGCTCTCTGCGAGATAGTAAATCTTCACAGCCCTGCTCTTCGCTTCGAGGCTATCCATAGGATAGTCAGCAAGGTCGATGTGAACGCTCTGCTTGATACACTCAAAGCTGAGCTTTCCGCAGATGAAGCTCCCGCTGAGGGTCAGTCCTTCACTGTAGTTGACGGTGATAAGGATATCAGACTTTTCATCGGAAAGCCCACATCAAATCTCACAGTCGGCAGCCTGCAGCAGTTCCTTGATAAGTACATCAAGGAAAATGGCGGCGAAATAGATTATATCCACGGCGAGGACGTTGTTCGTAAGCTTGCTGAGGATAAAAGCAGCGTCGGCTTCCTGCTGCCCGATATGAGCAAGGAGGAGCTTTTCCCCACGGTCATCAAGGACGGTGCTCTGCCCAGAAAGACCTTCTCCATGGGCCACGCCGAGGATAAGCGCTTTTACGCAGAATGTAGAAAAATAACAGAATAACTTAACACGGAGGAACGATCATGTCATCAATTTTTGAAGAAAACAAGACAAAAGTAGTTGAAAAATACGAGCAGCTCATCACACGCAAAAACAAGGTGTCAGACTGCTATAACGGCATCTATGACCGCTATGAATATCCCGTACTCACTGCGGACCATATCCCCTATTACTGGAAGTATGACCTCGACCCCCAGACTAATCCCTACTTCATGGAGAGACTGGGCATAAATGCAGTGCTCAACAGTGGAGCTATCTATCTTAACGGCAAGTATTATCTCGTGGCAAGAGTGGAGGGAAACGATAGAAAATCCTTCTTTGCAGTTGCTGAGAGCGACAACGGAATTGATAATTTCCGCTTCTGGGATTACCCCGTAGTCCTCCCCGATACACAGCCCGAGGAAACCAACGTTTACGACATGCGTCTCACTCAGCACGAGGACGGCTGGATATACGGCGTTTTCTGCTCCGAGAGCAAGGATACCTCATCTAACGACCTGTCCGCTGCCACTGCACAGGCAGGCATCGTCCGCACCAAGGACCTTAAGACATGGGAAAGACTTCCTAATCTGAAGTCAAAGTCTCCCCAGCAGAGAAATGTTGTGCTTCACCCCGAATTTGTTGACGGAAAGTATGCCTTCTATACCCGTCCTCAGGACGATTTCATTCAGACAGGCTCCGGCGGAGGCGTATGCTTCGGTCTCTGCGAGGATATCACAAATCCCGTTATCTGCACCGAAGAGGTCGTTATCTCCCCCAGACAGTACCACACCATTACCGAGGTCAAGAATGGCGCAGGCGCTGTGCCTATCAAGACTCCCAAGGGCTGGATACATATTGCCCACGGCGTAAGAAATACCGCTGCAGGGCTGCGCTATGTCATCTATGTATTCGCTACCGACCTCAACGACCCCTCTAAGCTCATTGCATCTCCTTCGGGACTTTTCATCGCTCCCCATGGCAGCGAGAGAGTGGGAGACGTTTCCAACGTTGTATTCACAAACGGAGCTATCGTCCGCGAAAACGGCGATGTTTACATCTACTATGCTTCCTCCGACACAAGAGTCCACGTTGCCACCACAACAGTGGACAAGCTCATGGACTACACCTTCAATACACCCTCAGACCCCCTGCGCTCGGTTGACTGCGTAAAGCAGAGATGCATTCTTATCGAAAAGAACATGAAGTTCCTTAACAAGTAATTATTATGACGACAGATGATGTTAGGAAAGCGCTGATTAAGGCGAAGCCATTGTTTCCGACGCTCGAAAATCCGTAACTGAGAGTGTCGTGAAACAATTTAATCAGCGGTTCCTTAGGTATCATCTGCCGCCTTTTTCAGTACATGAACAGCCTGACTGCAATTGCACTCACAAGAAATCCCGTTATATCACCGCTCAGCGAAGCAGCAAGGGTATGACGGGAATTTTTTATTTTCAGCGAGCCATAGTAAACTGCAACCGTGTAGAATGTTGTCTCCGTGGAGCCGGATATCACAGAGGCTACTCTGCCCGCGAAGCTGTCGGGGTGATTCTCCCGCAGTATGGACTCGAACACAGCAGCCGCTCCGCTGCCCGAAACAGGGCGGATTATCGCCAGCGGCAGACACTCTGCGGGAAATCCCACCGCCGACAGCAAAGGCGACATCAGCTCTGACAAAAAATCCGGAAGCCCCGATGCTCTGAACATTCCCACCGCAGTCACCAGCAGTATAAGCGGAGGAACTATATCTGCAGTGGTCTGCAGACCCTCCATTGCGCCTGAGGTAAATTCCCCGAAAATGTCCGTCTTTTTTACCAGCCCGCAGATGAACACCGCCGCTGTCAGAACAGGCACTATATAATCACCCAAGGCATTTTCCTCTTTTCCGCTCATGCTTTTTCCTGTGCCTTCCGATAGCACAGCCCGCCTTTGCTGCGATAAGCGACACAGTCAGCGATGCGGCTGTGGTGAATATCACCGCAGGCATTATATCAAAGGGACGTTCTGCGCCGTATTTCAACCTGAGAGATGCCGCTGTCGTGGGGATAAGAGTCAGCGAGGCAGTGTTGAGGACCGTGAATATCACCATGTTGTCCGACGGAAGCTCGCCCTCCGATTCCTCAGAAAGAGCCTTCATGGCCTCAAGCCCCAGCGGAGTTGCGGCGTTTCCCAGCCCCAGCAGATTAGCTGATACGTTCATGCATATGCATCTAAATGCTCTGCCCTCGGTGTCGATGTCCACAAATAGCGCCTTCAGGGGCTTTTTTAATAATCCGGCTATCACTTCGGTGATGCCCGACTTTTCCGCCACTCTCATAAGTCCGCTCCAGAAGCACATTCCCCCACACAGATATACTGCAAGCTCTACTGCGTTCACAGGCTCGTTCAACACTGCCGAGGAAACGTCAGAAATATTCCCCGAAATAAGCGAATATATTACCGAAGCAAGTATGAGCACCCCCGCAAATTTACCGACCATTTATTATCCTCCTGTAACTCACTTTTTTATTCACTTTGTGATTTTTCTGTAAAATAATATGAAATTTTTATCAATTTACAAAAAATGTGTTGACAAAGGAAAAATTTGATTGTATAATGGAATAAAATATATAAAATAATGCTTCTTTGTGCTTACATGAAGAATTATTTGATATTTTGTTGAAAATGCTAAACATTATATTTTCTATGATGTTGAGAAAGGAAAATTGCTATGAAGGAAACAGGTGTAACAAGAGCTTTAGACAGTCTGGGAAGAGTAGTTATTCCCATAGAGATCAGAAGACGTTTTGAAATAAACGAAGATGAAGAGCTTGAATTCTATATTGAGGACGATAAGATCATAATGAAGAAATTCATTGATTCCTGTACTTTCTGCGGTTCCAGAGATAATCTTACCGAATATAAGGGAAAGCATATCTGCACTGACTGCATCAAGGACGTAAAGACATTCAAGGCGTAAACACAAAGCTACATAAAAAATATATTCTTTGTCTGGTCTGATTATACGCGCTTTTTGAGTCTATAATCAGAACAGGCATTTTTTGCATATTTCTAATTCTTATTTGTGGAGGCTGAAAAGTTTGGTATATCTTTCTGTAAACGAGCTTACTTCCGGAATGTGCGTAGACAGAGATATTAACTTCTACGACGCCTCCGTCAGAACAGCTATCTGCATTCGCCATGGGCAAAAGCTTACCGATGT
>CAMEYZ010000082.1 GCA_945947715.1 uncultured Clostridia bacterium
CAGGGACAAAGACAGCTCCTTGCCATTGCCCGCGCCTTTGCCGCCGACCCGAAGATACTCATTCTGGACGAGGCCACCTCCAACGTGGAACACCCGCACGGAAAAGGCCATTCAGGACGCCATGCACCTTATCATGGAGAACCGCACCAGCATCATCATCGCGCACAGATTATCCACTATTCGCGACGCTGACCTTATCGTTGTCATGGACCGCGGCGAGATAGCGGAAAGCGGAACCCACGAAGAATTATTGGCGAAGAGGTTGAAATATTATGACCTGTACATGACCCAGTACGCGGGATTTGCTACATGATATTAGCTATCCTCGCAGGCTCGAAAATCCGAAAGCCTGCGGGGATTTTTCACATATCTTTCATTGACATTTTCATAGAATAGTTGTAATATTATAATATACTAAACCTATCAAATACATATATTAAGGAGAGCTTGCGATGAATGGCGAAAAAAGTAAGATCAATAAGCTTCAAATTACTGCGGTTGTTATTGCGGCAGCTGCGCTGTTGACTGTTGTGGTCGTCAGAACGGGAAAGACCTCGGAGACAGGCTCCGAAAAACCGGTTTCTTCAGATATAAGCTCTGCAGCGTCCGACGGAAAAATATATTTTCCGCAGATGATATTTCCGATGGCATCTCCTTTTATGATTACATCTCCGGAGACGGAACGGCTATGCAGTACATACTTGTCAAGGCTCCCAACGGCGAGGTCAGAGGTGCGCTGAATACCTGTCAGGTATGCAATGGCTCTCCCTATGCATTTTTTGTTCCCGATGGTGACAGTGTGGTCTGCCAGAATTGTCAGAATGAATTTCCCATTGATGTCATCGGCTTAACGCACGGCGGCTGCAATCCCGTACCTCTTGAGATAACCGAGGAGAACGAAAATTACATTATTGACGCAGAATATCTCGACAGCGTTTCGGCCGCCTTTGCAAACTGGAAAAAGGGAATATAAGCATGACTGAAAAGATACTGTTCATCGAAAATATGACCTGCACCGGGTGCGAAAGCCGCCTTGAAAAGCGGATATCGTCCATTAACGGAGTATCTGCGGCAAAGGCAAGCTATACGGAAAATAAGATAACCGTGTCCTTCGATGAAAGGCTTTGCAGCTATGAGGATATTGTCAGGGCTGTGGAGAACGAGGGGTATTCTCTGAAAAAGGAAAACGCAGGAACAGCTTCTGACGTTGTTTCAGTTATCATAATAGCGGTCGGAGTCTATGTCATCGCAAGAGCATTGGGGATAGCCGATATTTTCCGTTTTTTCCCCGAAGCGCAGGAGGGTATGAGCTATGCTGCGCTTTTTGCCGTGGGACTGCTGACCTCCGTTCACTGTGCTGCGATGTGCGGAGGAATAAATCTGACTGCAAGCATGGCGGGAAAATCAGAGAAAATCGCTTATCCTTATTTTCGGAATTGTACTGATTGATAACAATGCGGCTTTGTCGGGGTTATCACTGACGGGTATTTCATCGGATTCGGAGAACGCCGTAAGCTCGCGTATCGTCAATGGAACGCAGTATGTCGAAACGGAGCTTGATTTCGGAAGCTATACGCCCATAAGCGTTGCAAATGGTATCCCGGTGGAATGGACGATAAATGCCGACGACGAAAAGCTTAATGGCTGCAATAATGAGATAATTATTCCCGAATATAATATTTCCGTGAAGCTTAAAAGCGGCGAAAATGTCATACGCTTTACCCCCGAAAGAACGGGGACCTTCAGCTACACCTGCTGGATGGGAATGATAAAAAGTACAATCGTTGTGACATAATGTATGAGCGGGCTGACTATTTCCGATATTTGCTCTATTGCGGATATTGCCCATGAAAACGACGCACTTCCGCCGGTGGACAACACCACATTGCGGAAAAACGCAATAATATATAATGCCCCTGTTTTGTCAGAACGTATCTCTGACAAAACAGAGGGCATTTTTTATATAATTTGAAAATTATAAATACATATAAAATTTGTATTATGAATTAGCAATAAAATATGTTATAATATATTCATGTTGAACTATATTTGGAATTTCTGAGCGTATTCTATGTAAAATTGCGAAATGGCATCATAGCAGCGCTGGATACTCTTGGTAATATGCTTTTTGTCGTTGATTACAAGATGAACGAATTGCCGCATTGGCATATCATCGACCGTTTTAAATATCAGTGCGTTTTCATAATAGCTGTACCATGTGTACTCCGGTGCAAAAGCAACGCCGAAATCTCTTTTCAGCAGCTCCTGCATTACTGACGGGGAATCAACATACATTGTGATGTTTGGTTTAAAATCAGCTTTTGAGCAGAAATGAGCTACATGCTTAGTTAACGCATCTGACGTGTTCAGGCTTAAAAAATCACAGGCTTCAAGGTCTTTTTTGCAGATTGTATTTTTTATGGCAAGAGGATGATTTTCAGGTATCAATATTCCTATAGGCTCCTCTATAACTACCTTTGACGGACTTCCACAGTCGGGACAGATATCCGAACATATCTTCATATCCCAGTCATCGTATAAGCCCTGATAAAAATGGGGGAGAGACCACGGATAATGTTTTCTCATTTTTTCGGCAACCTCAAGTATCATCAGCGATGTGGATTCAACAAGAATATATATATCACTTTTCTCGCTGCCAATCAATTCGCCGATCTCCTTTTCGGCGCTGTCAAGTGCAGAAACGATCTCATCGCAGTATCTCAGAAAAATTTTCCCTGCGCCGTTAAGCACTATTCTTCTTCCGCGCCTTTCAAAAAGCGGTGTGCCAAGCTCGGTCTCAAGGCGTTTGAGCATCTGGCTCAATGACGGCTGTGCAACAAAAAGCAGCTCTGCCGCTTTGGATATGCTTTCTGTCCGGGCAATGACTCTGAATTGTTTTATCTGATTGATTTCCATGATGTACTTACTGCCTTTCTGTGTTTTGCGGCAAGAGACTTTTTTAATAGCCAAAAACACAATTTATTCACATTTATATATAAGCTGTATACTATACAATTATATCATACAGAAATTATAATTGCAATAGATACATGACAATTAATCAGCTTTGGAGGTTAAAATGAATAAGAACCGAAATTATTGCAGATTGGGGTTAAAAATATCTCTGTCCGTGTTAGGGGTACAATTTGCTGTGTTTACCATTCTCTTTCTGGTGATAAACAGCTCTGTTTCGTCCTCTGCCCATGATAATGCGGTCAATAATATGCAGACCGCAGCTATCGACCGTTCGGAGATAATAAGCAATTATATCCGCTCAACAGAGGATACACTCACAGCTTATCTTAAGGCTGAACAGATATATGAGCTTCTCCGTGACCCGTCAAACGAGGAATACGTTACCGCTGCCCAGGAATATACGGAAAATTTCAGTAATGATCTCACCAATCTTGAGGGTATCTATGCCAGCAGCTGGGATACGAAAATGCTTACTCACACAAATGTAAATGTAGTGGGTAAGGTCACTCGTCCCGATGAGGACAGACGCAAGCAGCTTCATGACGCTATCCTTGCAACCGACGGAGTATATAATACCGGTATACTTATCTCCCCTGCAACCGGAGAGCAGATAATCTCAATGTACAAGGCTGTAAGAGAGGAAGACGGAAGCCACATCGGTCTTGGAGGAATTGGCATATTCACAAGCGGACTTGTGGAAAAATTAAATGAACTGCCGCTGGACGGCTTGTCGGAAGCACAGTATTATCTGGTCAATGTCAATACGGGAGAATACATTTTCCACCCCGATCCCGAAATGATAACTACTGTTGCCGAGGAAGGCTTTGTAACGGATATTATCGGACAGGTAAAGGGTCAGTCGGAAGATGTATGCGGCTCGATAAATTACATGGATGAAAACGGCCGTGAAAATATTGCTGCATACAACAGTCTGAGCGAACAGGGTTGGGTTTTTATTTTGTCCGATAAGTCTTCGGAGGTGCTTGCCTCCGTAAGGAAACTAAGAGCTGTGCTGATAGTGATCTTTTCGATATGCCTGGTGCTTCTTACCGCTGTTGTATATTTTGTGGTCAGAGCAATGATCGCTCCTCTTAAGGAAGTTGAAAATGCAGTTGTCGATTTAAGCAACTTACAGCTTGATTCAGCTGATTCTGTTCAAAAATATATTTTCAGAAATGATGAAATAGGCGGTATAGCAAACGCTGTTAATATGCTCTGTCTTTCTCTGAAAAATGTTACGAGCGATATCGGACGTATCCTTGGAGAAATGGCAGATGAAAATTTTGCTGTTGACACAGATATAAACAAGACCTGTTACATAGGCGATTTCAAGGCACTGTCGGATGATCTTGATGCTATCAAAAACAAGCTGTCGAACGTGCTGAACAATATCTATTCGGCAGCAGATCAGGTCAATTCCGGTTCGGGTCAGGTCGCTGCGGGAGCTCAGACTTTGTCAAAGGGTACTATCGAACAGACAGTCTCCATTGATGAGCTCGCAAAAAGTCTTGGAAATATTGAGGTGCAGGTCAACGCAAATCTGGATAACTGTACCGAAGCCCACAAGCTGATGAACAGCACATCATCTTATCTTTCCGATGTGACCGAAAAAATGAACAGCCTTACCGAGGCTATGACAAATATAAGAAACACCTCCGACAAGATAGGAAATATTATCAAAGCAATTGAGGATATTGCTTTTCAGACAAATATCCTTGCACTGAATGCGGCTGTCGAGGCTGCCAGGGCAGGAGAAGCAGGCAAGGGCTTTGCGGTTGTTGCTGACGAGGTCAGAAATCTTGCGGCAAAATCTGCGGAGGCTGTAAATGATACTACAAAGCTTATCGACAGCTCTGTTGAAGCCGTCAGCAGCGGTTCGGATATAACAGCACAGACCGCGGACGCCTTGAACACATTGGCTGAATACACAGACCAGTTAAAAAAGATCATCGAAGCTATTGCCGAGTCGGGCGCAGGTCAGGCAGATATGGGAATAAAGATAAACGAGGATATAACCAAAATATCAAATGTAGTTCAGACCAACTCAGCCACAGCCGAGGAAAGTGCGGCTGCCTCCGAGGAGCTTTCCGGACAGGCAGGTATGCTTAAGAAGCTTATCGGGACATTTAAGCTCTGATATATTGCGAAAAAACTGCGCGGTCCCCATATTTTGGGACTCTGCGCAGTTTTTATATACATTTCTGATGTGTCAGCTGAACCTTATTGCAGCCATTTATTGAGCGTTTTTGCGAGTACCTTAAGGTCCAGCGGCTTGGCGATATGCTCGTTCATGCCCACATTAAGCTTGCTTTCCACCTTGATATCTCCGCCCATCATTCGTACTATATTCCGGCTGATAGGCATACCGAGACCGGTTCCCTGTATCTTGTTAACTCTTCCGTCAATGGCTCTGGAAAAGGGTTCAAATATCTTTTCCATAAACGCTTCGCTCATACCGATGCTGTTATCCTCAAAGATAAATTCATAGCAGCCTACCTTTTCCTGGAAGGAGGGCTTTTCGGTAATTGAAAAGCGTATCCTTCCGCCGTCGGGGGTATATTTTACGGCGTTGCTCATAAGATTGGTAAATACCTTCTGTATGCGCAGACTGTCGCCGATGACCTCCTCGTGGGTCACTCCCGATATGTTGACGGAAAGCTCGTGATGATGCTTGTTTATCTGTGCGCTTGTCATCGTGAGCAGGTTATCCACCAGATTAGAAAGATTGAACTCTTCCTCGTTAAGGTCAACCTTTCCCAATTCTATCTTGCTCATATCGAGGACCTCATTTATCAGACTAAGCATATGCTTGCTTGCCTGTGATATCTTCTGCAGACAGTCCTGAACACGCTCCTTGTCGTCAATATGAGTAGCAGCGATAGCTGTCATTCCGATTATCCCGTTCATAGGAGTGCGGATATCGTGGGACATATTTGAAAGAAATTCCGTCTAAGCCTTGTTTGCAGCCTCTGCAGCGTCACAGGCTGCCTGCAGTGCAAGCTCCTGCTTTTTTTCGTCGCTTACATTCTTGAAGCCTACAGCAAATTCGTTTCTGTCGCTTTTGGGCTTTACCAGCTGACACTCGAAATATTCTATCGCGTCATTTCGGGCTACTCTGTAAATAAAGGAGTATGTCTGTCTGTCGGACAGAAGAGCTTTTACCTCCTTTATCATGAGTATCCTGTCAAACAGATGTTTGTCCTCTGCAAGTACATCGCGTTCAACATACAGCCGCAAGCTCGGCTCATAACTGCTGACTGCAAATTTCTGACCGTAACGGTCTATCATGACCTTTCCCATATATCCATATTTACAGCATAAACATTCTCATAGGTCATGGAAAGGGCCTGTATCAGATTGTACTGAGATTCCTGCCTTTCCTTTTCAGCGGATATGCGGCAGAATCCGCATATCACCTTTACGTTTTTCCCTATCTCATTTTTTCAACGGGGAAAAAGCAGCATCTTATCCAGCTGCCATTGATGTCCTCGTATTTCTGTGTGATGATAGGCTTATCTCCCAGACGACCGTCCAGGGTATCTGTGTCGGTAAAAATGCGCATGGCAGCCTTGTATTCATCATTTACCCAGGAGTCTACCATTGAGCTGAGTCTCTTTTTTGCATTATCTTTTTTTCCGTAGTTAAGGTATTTTCTGCTTGGAGAGAATATCTCCTGTAAGGAATTATCCTCAAAGTCGATATAATACAGTGCAAAGAAAACGTTGCTGAGTGAGCCGATTATTGCCGTATGCTGTTTTTCGGCCGCAAGAAGCTCGGTAAGCTCGGCATTGGTTTTCTGCAGATATTTCTGTGTTTCAAGCTCCTTGACCTTTGACTTGTGGATGGTCTGCGATACAAAGATAACGTGTGAAAGCCTGCCGTCGGGAGTGCGGTCGCCCTCGATAAAGGAACACTGCGCCCAGTACTGCACAGCCAGCTGTTCATCGGGGAGAGGCACTGTGCAGAGAAATTGTTTGGAAATTATCCGTTCATTCAGTGTTGATATGTCAACAAATTTAAGCAGCTCGTCAGTATATTCGGGTGTCGCCATATTACGGCAGAAGAAGTCAAGACTTTCCTGGGAATTGCCCGACGAGCCTATATGTTCATGGACGATATCCACTGATGAAAGCTCTGTATACCGGTCATTTAAAATATCAATATAGCATACAGATGTGTATACTCACTCATGGACTGAATGATTTTCATGTGTTGTTTTGCTGTATCGGCAGCGATTTTTTCTGTTGGCAATGCCTGTAATTCAAAATGATTTGGAGGCAGCTATGGGGGATTTGTCAGAAAGAAAATACAAGGTGCTTATTGTTGATGATTCGGAAACAAACAGAGCTATTCTTAATGAAATTCTTAGTGGTGAATACATTATTGCCAAAGCGGACAGCGGCGAAAAAGCTGTTGAAATATTGAAAAGAGATCAGGGAGAGATATCCTTGGTGCTGCTGGATGTTATCATGCCGGAAATGGACGGCTATGATGTCCTGGAACAGATGAACCGGCTTGGTATCATTGATGATGTTCCCGTTATCATGATCTCCGCGGAAAGCTCGCCGGGCTTTATTACAAGAGCATATGATCTCGGTGCGGCAGATTATGTGAGCCGCCTTTTGAGACTACCGTGGTCCAGCGTCGCTCATGTTATACATATCAATATCATTACCGAGCTGCTACTTAAACAGCTTATGAAAAAAAGCAGCAAATATGATCTGTCAATGACGGATATTCGTCTTATAAGTACGGCGTCTTCTCTGCACGATATCGGAAAGATTGCTATTCCCGACGAAATACTCAACAAGCCGGGAAGATTTACTCCCCAGGAATACGAGATAATGAAGACCCACTCGGAGATAGGCGCTTCAATGCTGAAAAACCTCTCCGAGTATCAGAACGCACCCTTGATGAAAGCCTCATAGCAGATATGCCGCTGGCATCACGAGAGATATGACGGAAGGGGATATCCAGACGGACTTAAGGGCGACGATATACCTATCGCTGCACAGATAGTTTCTATTGCGGACGCTTACGATGCTCTGACCAGCGAGCGGTGCTATAAAAAGGCATATTCTCACGAAAAGGCTATCGAGATGATATGCGGAGGCGAATGTGGTGCATTTAATCCGCTTCTGATAGAGTGCCTTACCGATATAAGCGGATTCCTTGAAAAGGAGCTTCAGACAAATACATCGGGAATAAAGAACAAGCTGGAGATACAGAAGGTCACCGATGAACTTCTGAGCAACAACGATCTGTCCGTTTCGGGGCAGATGCTTTAAGATAGCGGAGGTCGAAAACGGCTATGCTGCACTGGAGCTCATAATAAAAAAGAATTCAAGGATTGATGGTGTTCTTCTTGATATTTCAATGCCTGTTCTTGATGGCTTCAATGTGCTGGATATTCTGACCGAAAAAAACATAGCTGTTTCTATCGTGCTCGTTACGGCGGAGGCTACCGCTGCAAATGTTCAGCGTGCTGCAAAATATGATATAGCAGGTTTTATCAGCAAGCCCTTTGACCCGAATGTTATCCTTGAAAAGCTGGGAAGTGTTTTCGGTATAGAAAGTGCGCCTGCCGCTCCGGAGACTCACGAGGAGAATTTCGGTAAAACAGAGACCTATGAAACGGATACATACATTTCAAAGCTTTCCTCTGTTTACAAAGCTTATCTGAAAAATATTAATCTTGATGATTCCCGCTGCAGCCGTGTTTCAAAGCTTATGGAAATAATGCTCGTTGAATACAGTCTTTCAAATAAAGCCGATCTTGATACCCTTGACACTAAGCTCATCAGCAAGGCGGCTTATTTTTATGATATTGGACTTATGGGCATTCCGACTGAGCTTATTGACAAAAAGGAGCAGATGTCGTCCTCAGAACGGGATATTTTCAGCAGTCACACTGTAATGGGAGCAAGCATTATCTGGCTCAACAGCT
>CAMEYZ010000083.1 GCA_945947715.1 uncultured Clostridia bacterium
GAGAGAATGAAGGACATCGTTCCTATCCTCGACGTTACCGGCTCCGCCTCTGCACGTCTTGACAACACTCTCGAATTTATGACCATGGCAGGCATGGAGCTGCCCTTAGCTGTTATCACCCTCATTCCCGAGCCCTGGCAGTATCAGACTACCATGAGCCGCGAAAAACGCGCATTCTATCAGTATTATGCCACCATGATGGAGCCCTGGGACGGTCCTGCTTCCATTATCTTCTCTGACGGTGACCTTGTGGGCGCAGTTCTTGACAGAAACGGTCTGCGTCCCTCTCGTTACTACATCACCGACGACGGAACGGACAAGTATCTTATCCTTTCCTCCGAGGTGGGCGCTCTGGAGATACCCGAGGAGCACATCATTAAGAAGGAACGTCTCCACCCTGGCAAGATGCTGCTGGTGGACGTTGCCAAGGGCGAGCTCATCGACGATGAGACTATCAAGAACAAGTACAGCAAGCGCCAGCCCTACGGCGAATGGCTGGACCACAACCTCCACCCCTTAAGCGAATTCAAGATACCCAACAAAAAGCCCATGAGATATTCCGGCGAGGAGCTTGCACGTCTTCAGCATGCCTTCGGCTACACCTATGAGGCTATCAGAAACACCATGATACCCATGGCACTCAATGCCTCCGAGCCTACCGCGGCAATGGGTACGGACACCCCTGTTCCTCCCCTTTCAAAGGAGAATCCTCCCCTGTTCGACTACTTCAAGCAGCTTTTCGCACAGGTAACAAATCCTCCCATAGATGCTATCCGTGAATCGGTCATCACCGATACCACCGTTTACCTGGGCACATCGGGAAATATCCTTGAAGAGGACGAGAAAAACTGTCTGGTGCTCCAGATAAAAAATCCTGTTCTGACAAACCTCGACCTTATGAAGATACGCATGGCAAATATCGACGGACTTAAAACCGCCGACATCTCCATGCTCTACGATAAAAATACCACATCGCTTCGTCAGGCCATAGAAAACCTCTATACTCAGGCAGATAAGGCTCACGATAACGGTGCTACTATCCTCGTGCTTTCCGACAGAGGCGTGGACAGAGATCATCTTGCTATCCCCTCACTGTTAGCAGTTGCAGCTCTTGAAAATTATCTTGTAAAGACAAGAAAGAACACCGCTATCTCGATAATCGTCGAGACCGCCGAACCCTATGAGGTACATCACTTTGCAACTCTTCTCGGCTTCGGTGCAAGTGCTGTCAATCCCTACCTTGCAATGGATACCCTCTATCAGCTCACCGCTGACAGGGCTATCGACAAGGAATACACCGAGTCCCTTAATGCATATGTCAAGGCTATCGTGGACGGCATCGTAAAGATCGCTTCAAAAATGGGTATCTCCACTATCCAGTCCTACCAGGGCTCCAAGATATTCGAGGCCCTCGGCATAAGCAAGGAGGTCTGCGACGAGTTCTTCCCCGACACAGTAAGCCGCGTGGGCGGCATCGACCTTAATGATATCAGCGAGCAGGTAATCGCCCGCCACGATGCAGCCTTTGACCCCTGCGACCTTACTGTCAATGACTCCATGGAGAGCATCGGCTCTCACAAGTCCAGAAGCGGCAAGGAGGAGCATCTCTACAATCCCGAAACCATACATCTGCTCCAGCAGGCCACATGGACCGACAGCTATGCGCTGTTCAAGAAATATTCCGAGTGTATCAACAACGATTCAAATAATATCACACTCAGAAGCACCCTCGACTTTAAATATGACCCCAACGGCGGTATTCCCCTGGACGAGGTAGAAAGCGTTGAAAGCATCATGCACCGCTTCAAGACGGGCGCTATGTCCTACGGCTCCATTTCTCAGGAGGCTCACGAATGCATGGCTATCGCTATGAACCGCATCGGCGGCAAGTCCAACAGCGGTGAGGGCGGCGAGGACTTGGAAAGAATAGTCACCGCAGGCTCCGACGAGGACAAATGCTCTGCTATCAAGCAGGTAGCTTCTGGACGTTTCGGCGTAACGTCGAAATATCTCACATCTGCGAAGGAAATTCAGATAAAAATGGCACAGGGCGCAAAGCCCGGCGAGGGCGGACATCTTCCCGCAAAGAAGGTATATCCCTGGATTGCAAAGACAAGACACTCCACACCCGGCGTTGCTCTTATCTCGCCTCCGCCTCACCACGATATCTATTCTATCGAGGACTTAGCACAGCTTATCTATGACCTGAAAAATGCCAACAAGGACGCGAGAATTTCTGTAAAGCTGGTTTCCGAGGTCGGCGTTGGAACTATCGCAGCAGGCGTTGCAAAGGCTGGCGCAGGAGTTATCCTCATTTCGGGCTATGACGGAGGTACAGGCGCTGCTCCCGGAAGCTCCATTCATAATGCGGGTCTTCCTTGGGAATTAGGTCTTGCTGAGACTCACAAGACACTTATCATGAACGGACTCCGTTCAAAGGTAGTCATCGAGACCGACGGAAAGATGATGACCGGCCGCGATGTTGTTATCGCAGCTTGTCTGGGCGCCGAGGAATACGGCTTTGCTACTGCTCCGCTGGTAACCATGGGCTGCGTTATGATGAGAGTCTGCAATCTGGATACCTGTCCTGTGGGCGTTGCCACACAGAATCCTGAGCTCAGGAAGCGCTTCAAGGGCAAGCCCGAATACATTGTAAACTTTATGCGCTTTGTCGCAGAGGAAATGCGCGAATACATGGCAAAGCTGGGTATCCGCACAGTTGATGAGCTGGTAGGACGCTCCGACCTTCTCGTTAAGAAGAGCTTCCCCGCTGGCCACAAGGCAAACAAAATCGACATGAGCGGCATACTGGAAAATCCCTATTCCGACAAGTCTATCCACTTCGACCCCGAGGACGTTTACGACTTCAAGCTTGAAGAAACTCTGGACGAAAAGGTGATAATCCCCGAAATGCAGCTGGCTCTTGACAGAAAGGAGCCCAAGACCATTGACCTTAAGGTGAACAACCTTAACAGAACTCTCGGAACACTGTTCGGTTCGGAGATCACAAAGAAATATTACAACACTCTCGATGATGATACCTATGTCATCAACTGCCACGGCTCGGGCGGACAGAGCTTCGGAGCCTTTATCCCCAAGGGACTGACACTTACTCTTGAGGGCGACAGCAACGACTACTTCGGAAAGGGTCTTTCAGGCGGAAAGCTTGTATTATTCGCTCCGAAGAACGCAAAATACAAGTCGGACGAGAACATCATCGTCGGAAACGTTGCACTGTTTGGTGCGACCAGCGGCAAGGCATTTATTGCCGGCATTGCAGGCGAGCGCTTCTGCGTAAGAAACTCGGGTGCCACAGTTGTTGTTGAAGGCGTAGGCGACCACGGCTGCGAATACATGACAGGCGGCGTTGCGGTAATTCTCGGAAAGACCAGCAAGAACTTTGCAGCCGGAATGAGCGGCGGTGTTGCGTATGTACTGGACGAGGATTTCGACCTTTACACCAAGCTGAACAAAGCGCTGGTAGGCTTCTCGAAGGTGACTGAGGAAGAGGACATTGCACAGCTGAGAGGGCTCATTGAGGAGCACAGAGCAGCAACCGGCTCAGAGCGTGCGAAGGAGATACTTGACAGCTTTGAGGAATATCTGCCCAAGTTCAAGAAGATAATCCCGCACGATTATGCGAAGATGTTAAACGGCATGAAGAAGTTTGAAGCGGAAGGCATGACCGCAGAAGAAGCGAAGATAGCAGCCTTCTACGAGAACACCAAATAAGTCGGGTCCGCCCGACAGCGATTGCCGCGTTGTGAGTTTTTTAGCTTAGGCAACATAAAGCCGCGAAAGTAAGAAACAAGCGAAGGAAGGGTAGAGGCTGAGAGTAATAATTACTGAGCAGTAACCCAGCAACAAAAAGTTCGCCAGCCTTTCAAGGCTGCAGGTTTCCAAAGGGCAGCGCCCTTTGGTCGCTGTCCGCAGACAGCGAAACTCCCCCACCGGCACGTCACACAGCGATGCTCTAAATCTAAGCCGAAGCGACGAACAATTGATAAGCGCCGCCCGTATAAAAAAAGCGGACGGCAGCAAACACTCCGAAAACGAAATCGAAAAATAAGCAAAACCCGGGCGGCGCTGCATTTGAGAGCCGTTAGGCGAATCAAATGCAC
Organism: uncultured Clostridia bacterium; assembly: GCA_945947715.1. GTDB lineage: Bacteria > Bacillota > Clostridia > Oscillospirales > Ruminococcaceae > RGIG4694. The sequence continues at coordinate 4,122 of CAMEYZ010000083.1, forward strand.
GGAGCTCTGCTCCGCCAAAAACGAACAGCCAATATCAAGTAACCGCAAATCCCGTTCACAAATACAGCTAATCGCTATTCGCTATTAACTATCCAAAAGTGAGTATACAAAAATCATCATCGAAGGGAGGATATGCTTTCAGATACGAAGGCATAAATAGAAAATGGGAAAATCAACAGGATTTCTGGAATATGAAAGAGAAGAAAATGAGGGACAGAATCCGCTTACTCGTATAAAAACATACCGCGAATTCCACACTCCTCTCCCCAAGGAGGAAAGACAGAAGCAGGCGGCTCGCTGCATGGACTGCGGAGTGCCCTTCTGCCAGTATGGAAAGCCTCTCCATGACGGTATGGTGTCGGGCTGTCCGCTGAACAATCTCTGCCCCGAATGGAACGACCTCGTTTATAAGGATAATATGCCTCAGGCGGTGAATCGGCTGCTGCTGACAAACAGCTTCCCCGAATTTACGTCCAGAGTATGCCCTGCGCTGTGTGAAAAAGCATGTACCTGCGGTCTTAACGGTGACCCCGTTACCGTTAAGGAGAATGAGTATGAGATTATCGAGTACGCCTTTGCCAACGGTCTTATGAAGCCTAAGGTGCCCTCTGTGAGGACCGGCAAGAAGGTCGCTGTTATCGGCTCTGGTCCTGCGGGACTTGCTGCGGCTCAGAGACTTAACCGCCGCGGCCACAGCGTCACCGTGTACGAGCGCGAGGACAGAGTAGGCGGTCTGCTCATGTACGGTATCCCTAACATGAAGCTCGAAAAGTCGGTCATCGAACGTCGCGTGAAGCTCATGGAGGAAGAGGGAATAAAATTCGTCACAAACACTAATGTCGGAAAGGATATCTCCGCCGACGAGATAAAAAGCAGATATGACGCGATAGTTCTCGCCTGCGGTTCGGGTACTCCCAGAGATATCACCGCTCCCGGAAGAGATGCTGAGGGTATCTACTTTGCAGTGGATTTCCTTAAGGATACCACCAAGAGCCTTATCAATTCCAACCTCTCCGACGGTTACTATATCAGCGCCAAGTACAAGCACGTGGTTATCATCGGTGGCGGCGATACGGGCAATGACTGCGTGGGAACCGCTATCCGCCACGGCTGCAAGTCGGTGGTCCAGCTTGAGATGATGCCCAAGCTCCCCGATACAAGAGCAGAAAATAATCCCTGGCCCGAGTGGCCGAAGGTCTGCAAGACAGACTACGGTCAGGAAGAGGCTATCGCCGTATTCGGCCTTGACCCCAGAGTTTATCAGACCACTGTAAAACAGTTCCTCAAGGACGACAGCGGCCATGTAAGAGCTATCGAGACCATTATGCTCACACCCGTAAAGGATATCCAGACCGGCAGGACAAAAATGGAGATAGTTCCCGGCAGCGAAAAGATAATCCCCGCTGACCTGGTGCTTATCGCAGCAGGCTTCTTAGGCACGGAATCCTACATCACCGATGCATTCGGAGTTAAGCTCAACGCACGCACCAACGTCGAGACAGCCGCTCCCGACAGCTATCAGACAAACGTTGACAAGATATTCACCGCAGGCGATATGCACCGCGGACAGTCTCTCGTAGTATGGGCTATCCGCGAGGGCAGAGATGCCGCAAGAGCTGTGGACGAGTATCTTATGGGGTACTCTACACTCAGATGAGCTGAATAAAAAATAGCAGCTGACAGCGAGAAAATTTCTTCGCCGTCAGCTGTTATCTTTTGTCTGTATGGAGCATTGACAATCCGACTTAATTGTGATAGACTAAAATCAAATCAAATAATATCATCAAGGAGAATATCCATGAATATAATAGACTGCCACACCCACTCCACCAATTCCTTCGATGGCTATGATGCTCCCGAAGCCATGCTGCTGTCGGCAATGGAAAAGGGCTTATCCGCATATGCTCTCACCGACCACTGCGAGATAAACCGCTGGTTCCCCTACGCTCACTACGACCACGAGCATACCGAGTTTTTCCCACAGGACACCTTCGATTTCGCTCACAGCTTCGAGCATGCCATGGAGGACAACCTCCGCTTAAAGGAAAAATATCGCGGAAGGATAGCCTTCATAAACGGCATCGAGCTGGGTCAGGCACAGTTCGATTTCGGACTGGCAAGAGCAATTGCCGCCGATTCGCGGCTTGACTTCGTCATCGGTTCGGTGCATCAGGTGCGTGGCTTCGACGATTTCGCCTTTCTGGACTACACTCCCAACTCCGCAGACAAGCTTCTTGAACAGTATTTCAATGAGGTGTATGAAGTCTGCCGCGAGGGGATATTCGATGTGCTGGGACATCTCACCTATCCGCTGCGGTACATCGAGGGCAGCTTCGGCATAAAGCCCGACCTTTCAAGGTATGATGACATCGTCGCCGAGAGCTTTAAGGAAATAATCTCCAAGGGAAAGGGCATCGAGCTCAACACCAGCGGTCTCCGGCAGAAATACGGCAGACCCTTTCCCGATATACACTATCTTAAAATGTACCACGACCTTGGCGGGGAGATAATATCCATAGGCTCAGATGCCCACCGTACTGATGACATAGCCGAGGGCTTCTCCGAGGGCGCAGAGCTGCTCAGTACGGCAGGATTTAAGTATCTGTTTTATTTTGAAAAGCATGAGCCTGTGGCTGTCAGCATTTAACGTTCTGTCTGCATATCCTTGTGAAGCGCACATCCATAGGCTCGTCCATTCCACCCGATAAAGCGAAGCGCTTGTCGGAAACGATATCCGCGCCATTTTCCATTACTTCTCTAACGGAGCCCATACCCGAAGGCTCCGTATTTTTATACATTCCGCTGCTGATAACGAGCACGCCGCAGCAATGCTCTGCCATAACCCTTTCCGCGTCGTCATAACAGCTGTCGTTCTTATGAGCCGATATTATCTCAACAGAATCCGCCTTGCTGTGAACTTGAAAATACCTTTCATGCAGATCATCGGTCCAATCCGCAGCCTGATTTTCGTGTGGCACAACAATATGCAGAGCTATTTTGTTATACATTTTCAAAGCGCAGATGATCTCCGCAGCCCACAGCGGAATCCCCCGCTCACAATTAACGTAGAAATCCGACACGCCCTTTATGTACAGCTTCCATATCTCGTCGAGCAGAAGTAGCTTCAGTCCGGGGATAGGTCCTTCATGTTCGCTGTGTTCGAGCAGAGCCTCTTCAAAACCTGTTGATACAATTGTGCATTTCATAATGTTTACCTCCGTTTGTTTTTTTATTTTTATTTATCGCGTCTTTGACGCATTTATCGATCCTGACAGACAGATCCCGCCAAAACCGGTAAAAAACAGTGCTATGTAGGCAGATTCTTTCGTGGTCCGCCTCTTATTTCCTTCCTTTTTCATATTATAACCTTTATCGTATGTCTAAAACAGCCAAAAAAAGTCGAACGATATAAAATTATCTAATTATTCAAATATTGTACACTTTTTGATTTATAAGTTGGTTGACAATACCTATAAGACAAATATTTTTTCTGTTTCTGATAAGATTTTTTCCGGACCTGCAAAAAAAACCGCCTGCCCAAAAGCAGACGGTCTTTTTATTTATATGGTATCTATTACTTGGAAAGCTTCCAGATATTGCGTGCATACTCATCAACAGCACGGTCAGCGGAGAATATTCCTGCGCCTGCGATGTTATGGAGAGACATCTTGTTCCACTTGTCTCTGTCCTTATAGCACTCGGAAACGTACTGCTGAGCGATCTGATATGCGTCGAAGTCTGCCAGTACCATGTAAGGATCCTTGAACTTCAGTGAGTTTGCCACCTCTTCAAAGTTGCAGCCGTTGATGCCGTTGTACATTCTTGCCAGAGCCTTGTTGATGTTCTGATTATTCGCAGCATAATCCTCGGGACGATAGCCCTGAGCAGCCTTAGACTGAGCCTCCTCGGCGGTCATGCCGAAGATGAAGATATTGTCTGCGCCCACCTGCTCCTTGATCTCAACGTTAGCTCCGTCGAGAGTTCCGAGAGTAAGTGCACCGTTGAGCATAAGCTTCATGTTACCAGTACCGGAAGCCTCCTTGCCTGCCAGGGAGATCTGCTCGGAGACCTCAGCTGCGGGCATGAGCAGCTCGGAAAGGCTTACGCGGTAATCCTCAAGGAAGATAACCTGCAGCTTCTTGCTTATCTTAGGATTCTTTCTTATCTCCTCGCCCAGAGCCCAGATCATCTTAATGATCTGCTTTGCGAGGTAATATCCGGGAGCAGCCTTAGCTGCGAAGATATATGTCTTAGGAACATAATCCATATCGGGATTTTCCAGCAGACGATTATACTCGTCGATGATATTGAGCGCATTAAGATGCTGTCTCTTATATTCGTGGAGACGCTTTACCTGAACATCGAAGATGCCGTCGGTATTAAGGATAACGCCGGTAGTCTGCTTAACATACTTAGCAAGGCGCTTTTTGTTTTCGAGCTTGATCGAGTCAAGTCTTGCGAGGACCTCCTTGTCGTTCTCAAACTTTGTGAACTTAGAAAGCTCGCTTGCGTTCTTCTTGAAGCCATCGCCGATAGTATCAGAAAGCAGTCCGGTAAGTCCGGGATTTGCGCCCAGGAGCCATCTTCTGTATGCGATACCGTTTGTAACATTCTGGAACTTATGAGGAGTATCGTTGTACTCGTTGTTGAAGATATCCTGCTTGATGATCTCGGAGTGGAGCTTGGAAACGCCGTTTACGCTGTGTGAAGCGCAGACGCAGAGCAGAGCCATGTGTACCTGATTGTTCTGGATAATGGACATTCTTGTAACCTTGCCGCTG
>CAMEYZ010000084.1 GCA_945947715.1 uncultured Clostridia bacterium
TATACTCGAATTATCGCCGTACCCTCGGAGACGCCCTTTACAGTGACCTTTACCGTGCTGCGCTTGTAGGAAAGAGCAGTCACTTTAGCCACGGACTTATCAGAGGATACTGCGCCTATCTTGCTTATCCCCGCCATTTTCAGGGTGAATATCTTAGTCTTGCCGAGAGTTACGCTGTACACACCGGAATCAATATCGGACAGCGCCAGACTGTCATACTGACTGATATTTTCCAAGTCGCCCATGCAGGTCACTCCCGCCGCAGAACAGCCGATGACCGCTGAAAGTATTACCGCAGTTATTTTGTTGTGATATTTCATAGTTCTGACCTCCAGGATATTCTTTTACCGCCCATTTTATGTGAGCTTCTTTGTCACGGTGGATGAAAAGTCTCCGTATATTTTTCTGCCGTTTATGGTCTTGTAGGCGCAGACTATGTAGGAATAGCTGCCCGAGGACAAGCCCTTTATTGTGTAGCTCGTTTTTGATGTATTTGCTATTTTCTGTGCTTTTTTGGTTGCAGTATCGTATCTGTAGACAGTATATCCGTCTGCGCCGCTGACCTTATCCCAGGTGAGCTTTACGTTGTATTTTTTGCCCGACTTAGAGGCAACTCCGCGGAAGCTTTCAGGAGCAGCGAGCCCTTCTGTTACGCTGACCGAGAACGCCGCACGGGTGACCGAATCATAATTAAGCCGAGAAGCTGCTGTTTCGTAGACAAGCTTTCCGTCCTTGATGGCAAGGCCGTATATGGCATCGGAGCCGGAGAGCTTCACAGCTTTCTCCGTCTGAGTAGTCTTTTCGGAGATATCGTAGCTGAATATGGTATCTGCACTGTTGAACCAGAGCTTCCCCTCGGCGTACTCCAGTCGTGAGAAGCAGTAGTAGTAATTCTCGCCCGCCTCTGCCTTCCAGTTCCTGCCGATAGTGTACAGCTTCTGGGACACGTTCTTGGACCAGCTGTATCGGTTAAGTGTACCGTTGAAGCTATCCACGTAATACCACACGTTGTCGGACACGGGTATCACCTGCGCTTCGGACAGCAGCCAGAACATCTTGTCATAGGCTGTGCTATCCGCAGGGTAGCTGTACTCCCAGTCGTAGTGGGCCAGCCATGAGGTCTTTATAGCCTCGTCGCTGAGCAGGAACAGGTCGTGGGAAACAGCACCCTCAAAATCGGGGAGCAGATCGTCCCAGGTGACGTCCACATGATACCAGCTTCCGTCGATACTTACCATATTCCAGCTGTGGCCCATTTCAGTGCTGAGCACGCATATGCAGTCGATACCTGCTCTGTTCAGCAGATACTTGTATGCCATTGAGTATGCCACGCACAAGCCGTTTTTATTCACCAGCACCTCATAAGCAGAGCGTATCTCATTGTCGATATCGTACTCGGTGTTCACCGCCAGCTTGTCGTGGAGATACAGCGCCTTCTGCACGTCCGACCAGCTGTCGTTCATTCCCACGAGGATAGCGTCCGCAGCCTGTTCCATTTCCTGTCGTCTGCGGGGGATAGAGGAACGGGTATAGTAGTAGCCGGGAGTTACAGAGGTAAGATAGCCTGTGCTCCTGCTTGACCTGTAATAAAGATGAGTGTCGATATAGAATATATCGGGGCGGCTTATCAGGATATCGGTGAGAATTTCCTTGTACTCGTCGATAGTGAGCTTATAGCCGGTGAGGTCGATTTCCTCGGCAGCGCTTAGAAGCTGTTCGGCGATATATTCCTTTGCCTTGGCATATTTTGCATTATCGCTGTAATAGTAGGAATAGGCTTCTGCCGTTTCTGCGGAGATATCCGCTGTGGGCAGGGCAAAAAATGCAATTACAGCCGCCGTGATAAACGACAGCAGTTTTCGGTATGATCTCATTAAAGTACCTCGCTGTTATCTCGTTTCGGTATAAAACACACAAAAGCCTGTTTGTGCAGGCTTTGCGGTAATTTCACTGTTGTGAAAAGGATATTGCTCAGTTGCTGTCGTTTTCGGGGATATTCTCCCGTACCTCCTTCAGCATTTCCTCTGTGAGCATTTTTTCAGGGCTAAGTATCATGATTATCTTATCTCCGAGCTTTGCCACTCCCGACAGATATTCCGCATTATTCGCAGATATCCTCGGAACGGGACGTATAACATCGGAGGAAATATTGATAACGCTTTCCACCGTATCCACGATAAAGCCCACTATCATATCCTTGCATTTTATGGTGATTATGCAGGTGCGGCTGCCGTATTCCAGCTCCTCCATATGGAAGCGCAGGCGGGTATCTATTATAGGAATGATAGTGCCTCTCACGTTGACGATACCCTTTGCATAGTCAGGAAATTCGGGGACCGGAACTATCTTTGGCACCGATATTATCTCCTGCACGCCGTCGATAGGGAATGCATAATACTCTCCATTTATCAGAAATATCATATATCCGTTTTCGGTGATATCCTCTTCGGATGAATTTTTATTCAGTTCTGTACTCATACTGTATCGCCTCCGTTTACAGATTTTTCAGAATAGCTCCGCCAATGGAGCTAAGTGGCTGCTGTTCGCAGACTCCGCCCAGCTTGAACGCCTCCATGGGCATGCCATAGACCACGCAGGATTTTTCGTCCTGACCGATAGTATAGGCGCCCTTGTCCCGCATGAGCTTCATTCCGCAGGCTCCGTCCGAGCCCATTCCTGTGAGGATAACTCCCAGTGCATCAGCTCCTGCAGCCTCTGCCACGCTCTCAAAGAGAACGTCCACAGACGGGCAGTGTCCCGAGACCTTTTCCCCGGCAGCACATTTTACATAATATCCGTCAGCTTTTTTAGCAAGGCGCATGTGCTTATCGCCCGCAGCCACAAGGCATAGGCCATTATGGAGAGTATCTCCGTCCACAGCCTCGCGGACCTCGAATTTACAGCTTTTGTCAAGCCGCTGCGCATACATCTGAGTGAACACAGGCGGCATATGCTGAACTATAACGATAGGCGGGATATCCTCGGGAAGTCCTTTGATGACCTCTTCGATAGCATCTGTTCCGCCCGTAGAAGCTCCTATAGCAATGATATTGTGCTTTCTTTCCGCCTTTGGCTTAACTGTGGGAGCACAGCCAGTCCGTGCAGGAACTGTGCCTGCCGCTCTGATGAGCTTCCGGGTAAGCTCTGCGAAAAATGTGGAGGTATTCTCACCGTCGCGAGGTTTGGGGAGAAAATCCGCTCCGCCCGCCCCGATGACATCAGCTGAGGTGACCTTAGCCGACGACACCACCACGCAGGGTATAGGATACTGTGGGATAAGCCGCTTTAGGAAGTTAAGTCCGTTCATTCGCGGCATCTCCACATCGAGAGTGAGCACATCTGGTGTGAGCTCGAGTATCTTATCCCGTGCATCGTATGGGTTACGAGCCGTTCCCACGACCTCAAAGCCTGCCGCGGTGAGACCCTTTTCAAGAAAGCTGCAGAAAAATTCCGAATCGTCCGTTATCAGGACCCTTATTGGTCTTGCTTTAGTCATAAAATATCTACCTTACTTTTTCAAGCTTGCGGTAGATTGCAGGCTTGACATATTTGTACCGTGTATCCTTGGATACGTTTTCGGCGTGGCCGATAAAGAGGTATCCTCCGTCCTTGGTGCAGTCGTAAAACCGTTCGATAAGCTGATTTTTCGTATCGTTTTCAAAGTAAATCATAACGTTGCGGCAGATTATCAAATCGAAGGGCTTTTTATACTTTATGGGGTCCATGAGATTGAATTTCTTATAAACTATCTCGTTTCTTATTCTATCCTTGACCTGATAGGAATCGTCGTCCACCTTATTGAAATACTTTCTGCGCCACTCATCAGGAAGGTCGCTTAGTGCCTCCTCGGAGTAAACGCCCAGCTTTGCCTTTCTGAGAGCATCGGTATCCAGGTCGGTCGCGAGGATTTTCAAATCCCAGCCGGCCCTGCGCTCGCCGAAGTAGTCGTCGATGACCATGGCGATAGTATAAGGCTCCTGTCCCGTTGAGGAAGCTGCGCACCAGATGCGCGCGTCCTTGTCGGTGACGGTCTTTTCGATATAGGGGAGCACAGTGCTTCTGAGGAACTCAAAATGCTCAGGCTCCCGCATAAAAAACGTATGGTTGGTAGTAAGCTTGTTCACGAGGGTGATAGTTTCGTTTCCCGACTTATCGGAAAGAGCGTAATCTATGTAGGAGGTGAAGTTATCGAACCCCTTGTTCTGAACGATCGCGCTGAGTCTGCCCTCGATCAGCACCCTTTTCTTTTCGAGATTTATTCCGTAATTGGACTTCATGAAGTCCACAAGTCTGCGGAAATCTTCATCGGTAAGCGTAAGCATTTCGTTACTCCTCTTTGCTTTCTGTCATCAGATATCGGAAATAAGCTTTTCGCAGTTAAGCAGCTGCTTTATCTCGCCGTCCGATTCGATGATGTTCTTTATATACTTATTGGCGTTAACCTTCTTGCAGTCGGGAGGAAGGCATATTTCCTCGGGCTTTACGATAGTGACCTCTCTTACGCGGTCAACGATGATGCCCACGAAATTACCGTCGTCGAACTCCAGTACGATGATACAGGTGCGCTCGTCGTAGGGAATCTCTTCCTTACCGAAGCGGCGGCGGACGCTGATTATCGGCACGATCTTACCTCTGAGGTTGATAACGCCCTTGATATAATCGGGAACCTTGGGTACAACAGTGATATCCTCGATGCTGATGATTTCATTGATGTACTTGATCTCGATACCGTACACGGTGTCGTCTATGCTGAAAAGCAAGGCTTCTCCGCCCTCGGTTGAAAAATCCTTTACATTTTCCTCATTCATGATATATGTTCCTTTCGGCAGATTTTTTCTTCTTACTCACTTAAAAGTCGGATATGATATTTCCGATGTCAAGAATTATCGTAATGGAGCCGTCGCCTAAGATAGAGCAGCCTGCCATGCCATTTTCCTTGACGTTGAAGTTATTGAGCATAGGCGAGAAGGGCTTTACAACTACCTGCTGTTCGCCGATGAGCTCGTCGGCAAGGAGACATGCACTCTTGCCCTCGGACTCTACCTCTACCAGTATTATGATACCGTCGTTGATATCGGTGGAGGAGGGCTTCAGGTCGAACACGTCGTACAGTCTGATAAGAGGATAGCACTCGCCGCGTATCATTACCATTTCGCTGCCGTTGGTGTCCTTAAGGAGCTGATTGGGCTTTATCTTGAAGGATTCCTTGATAACGCCTATGGGGATAGTGAAGATAGACTGTCCCACGGAAATTTCCATACCGTCTACGATAGACAGCGAGAGAGGTATTTTAATGGTGAACTGAGTTCCCTCGCCCCACTTGGAGTCAACAGAAACCGTTCCGCCTGTTTTTTCGATGTTTTTCTTAACAACGTCCATGCCCACGCCTCTGCCGGAATACTCGGTAACCTCCTCGTTGGTGGAGAAGCCGGGGAGCATTATCATATTGAAGATTTCCTTATCAGTATATTCGCTTCTGGGCTTGGTGAGCATGCCGTTTTTCTCTGCCTTGTCCAGTACCTTTTCGGGGTTGATGCCCTGACCGTCGTCGGTAACGCAGATGATTACCTCGCCGGAGGAATTGTACGCCGACAGAGTTATCTTGCCCTTAGCAGGCTTGCCCTTTGCGATTCTTTCCTCGGAGGTATCCTCGATGCCGTGGTCCATGGAGTTTCTTACCATGTGCATGAGCGGGTCGTTCAGATTATCTATGATAGACTTGTCTACCTCAGTTTCCTCGCCCTCGAATACGAGGTCCACGTCCTTATTGAGCTTAACCTTCATATCGCGGACGATTCTTGTCATCTTATTGAAGGCGCCGGACAGGGGTACCATTCGGATAGACATTACAGTCTCCTGGAGCTCGGAGTTGAGCTTGCGGAGCTGTCTTGCAGCCTTCTGGAAGTTATCAAGCTTTAATCCCTTCACCTTAAGGTCGGGGCTGGAGGTCACCATTGCTTCGGTGATAACTATCTCGCCCACGATATCGAGGAGCTGGTCCAGCTTGTTCAGATTTACGGAGATAAGGGACTGCTTTGCTCCGCCTGATACAGCGGGAGCAGCCTTCTTTGCGTCCTTGGGCTCAGCAGCCTTAGCAGCAGCGGGCTTTTCCTCCGCCTTGGGAGCGGGAGCTGCAGCCTCCGCAGCCTTTTCGGGAGCCTTTTTATCAGCTACAGGAGCCTCGCCGCCCTTACGGACAAGTACAGCGTCCTTAACGTTGGGAGTAGCCTTTATCATATCGACGATAGCCTGGTCCTCAGCAGCCTTGAAGTATACTGTGAAGCCGTTATCTATGATAGCCTGGGCAGTAGCGGGGTCATTTTCGATATCCTCGGGAGAGAATGCGAGAAGCTCGCAGCTTTCGCGGATATTGTTGACCACCATGAGCGCCCGGAGATTTTCCATTTTGCAGTCCTCGACGAAGGTGACCTTTGCTTCGGACAGGGAAGCGAGGGGGACCTCCTTAGTTCCGCTGTCAGCGGCGTCGGTGACCTCATAGGACTTGACGTTCAGCGAATTTCCGATGATATCAATAACAGCGTCCTGAGTAGCATCTGCGGCAGGACGGAAGTGGATAACAAAGCCGTTGTCGATGATAGCCTTAGCAGAATCGGGGTTGTCCTCGATATCGGCGGGCTCGTAGGTAAGAGCCGCGCACTCACTCTTTATATTGTTGACAACGAGGAGCGCACGGAGATTTTCCATTTTGCAGTCGTCCTCGAAGTAGATCTTCACAGTAGTCATGCTGTCGCCCGAATTGGAGATGACCTTGATAGTCTTTCCTGCGGGAGCAGCTGCCTCGGCGGAAGCTGTTTTAGTCTGGACAGCGGCAGGAGCAGCGCCCTCGCCGTCCTTAAGAGCCTTTGCATAAGCCTCGATCTTGCTCATATGCCCGGAAAAATCGGTAGGAGTATACTCGTCCTCCTGGAGAAGCTCGATCTCGGTCTTAAGGAGATCGGAAGCGGTGAACACCAGGTCAAAAAGAGTCTTTTTATCGGTTATTTCGGGGTTGTCCTCACGGATGATAAAGAACATGTCCTCCACAGCGTGAGCCAGGTGGGACATATTTTCCAATCCCATCATCGACGAAGAGCCCTTTATAGTGTGCATCGTGCGGAATATCTCGTTGATATCCTCCGAACCGAAGCTGCTTTCGTTCTCGGTCTTCATAAGTATCTGGTCAAGCTGTTCAAGGAGCGAGGTGGTCTCGAATATGTACATATCCACCATATTTTCCATGCCTGCCTCAAATTTTGCCATATCTTCCATTCCTTTCCGTAACCGCCGCAAAGCCGAAGCGGTACTGCTGCGATTTATTTCAGCGCCGTATAAAAAATGTGTTATGCCCTGCCCGAAAACGGGTATGAGTATAAAAATACGCAGTATATCTTAATATTAGTTATATTATACCACAAACATTTTTTTTCTTCAAGGGATATTTGACAACAAATTGACTATATCAATTAAAAATTTTTGGTTATATTTTCGGTAAAATTATACAAAAGCTGATAAAACACGTTATTTGTACATTATTAATTCATATTTCGCTGAAATATTCGTTGCATAAATTAATAAAATGTTCACAAAATGAGCTGCAAATTGGATTATAATAAAAGGCAAAGGGAGAAATATTTGCATTTATAAAGGGGGTGAGCGGAAATGGCAAATATACTTAATATAACGACTCCGGTAACGCCTAAGGATTACCAGATGCCCAAATATAATCAGAATCAGCAGACAGGCGCTTCGGGCGAGGTGTTCAATCTCGGCGACCAGACTAAGGTAATTAAGACCAACAATCGAAGCGAGGGGTATGCTGAACAGGACCTGAAGGACCTGGAGCTTGCTACGCCATCATCGGCAGGTGGTGCGGGAGGCGTCTCCGATACCCTCGATGCGGTAAAGGAGCTTCTCGGAAAGGCAGCCTTCTCCGCTCTTGCAGAAAAAGGGGATACCTCTGCACTTAATAAGCTCACGGAGTTTGCTCAGGAGGTCATTCTCACTCCCGAAACCCTTGTGTCCGACCTTAATAATCAGCAGCAGAATGCTACCATTTTCAGCGGAAAGCTGTGGGATACGCTCCGCATGCTGGCAAAGGGAAGTAATTCCGAGGATATGTTCTCCGCTGTGCTGGACTTCGCAAAGGCGGCAGCTAACAACGCTCAGAAAAATGAGATACTGTCCTCGCTGTCTGCAAACTTTAAATTTCTCGCCGAGGAGCTGGCCCCCAGCAAGGCGGTCTCCGAGGAGCTTATGAAGGCCTCTGAGGCTCTTGCCTCTCCTGATGCGGCAAGGAATTATCAGGCGCTTAAGTCCACCCTTGTGCAGCTTATCAACTACACCGGCGAAAGCCTGCTTCTGGATAACAGGACCCAGAATCTGCTTCCGCTTATCATACATAATATGTCAAGGTACAGCGACGACCCCTCTGCTCTGCGGCAGAGCTTCGATACGCTTTTAAACATCTTCGACAACGTGAATTTCGGGGAGAATACCCTGTCAGCGCTGGCGTCGGCTTCGGGAGCGGAAAATGCTGCCCCGTCGGCTATACGCTCCGCGCTGGAAAAGCTATTCGATAATTTTATTCTCCAGTCCGACCTGCCCGCTGATGTGAAGAGCTCCTCGGTAATAGACAGCTCCGTCATCGCTGAGCAGAACCGTCTGGATAACACCGCCAATCTGCTTGCAATGGGCATCAGGAACATGGCTGCTCGACTGGATACGGTCCGGCTGAAAAACACGCTCAGCGGCATCGACCCAGGAAATGGCTCGGCTTCAATAAAGCTCGCCCTTGCTTCGGTGACGCCCAATACTCCTGCCATGGCGGATGCTCTCGATTCGCTTATTGCAAACTATGACAAGACTCATGACCTGGTGGGACTTATCGACCGGTTGGGT
>CAMEYZ010000085.1 GCA_945947715.1 uncultured Clostridia bacterium
ATATCGGCGGACAGAGTGCTTATCCCATACGATGAGCCCACCGAGCAGCATCTGAAAAATCTTGGCTTTTCCTGTGAGAGGATAGTGGGCAGCTTCGACGATCACATCGTATGCAAGGCCCACGGACAGGAGCATCATCACCATGGATAGCAGGGGACTGCTGAACATTTTACAGATATGCGACAGCCTGTTTCCGGTGGGAGCCTTCACCCTGTCAAACGGGCTGGAGACCTATGTGCAGAAGAATATCATCACATCGCCCCGGGGACTGTCAGAGTATCTTGACTATTATCTGTCGGTGCTGCCCTATAATGAGCTGGGAGCGGCTGCGATTGCATACGGTGGCTGTGATGTGAGGCGACTTGATGAGATATACACTGCCTGTAAGGCTCCTGAGGAGATACGGTCGGGCTCTAAAAAAACGGCTGGCAGATTTTTCAGAGTGACCGAACGCATCGGAGGGAGCTATCCTGCTCTTGAAGAGTACATGCGCCTTGTGCAAAATGGAGAATGTATGGGGCATCAGCCCATTGCCTATGGACTTTACATGTCAGATGTGGGGATAGATATCGGACAGGCGCTGCAGGTCTACGGCTATTCGGTATGTTCGGCGATAGTTACCAACTGCGTGAAGCTTGTTCCCTTAAGTCAGCTGGAGGGACAGCGTATCCTATCGGAAAGCTTTGGCAAGATAGAGCAGGCGGCGAAGCTTGCGCTGGCTGTGACGCTCGATGAAATCGGCATATGCGGAGCAGGCTCCGAGCTACGTGCAATGGAGCATGAGCGACTCTATTCTCGTCAGTACATGAGTTAGGAGAATCAAAAATGAGCTATGTAAAAATCGGCGTAGGAGGTCCTGTGGGTTCAGGAAAGACCGCGCTTATCGAAAGACTTACACGGGAAATGTCTGCGGAATATAGCATCTGTGTGGTCACAAACGATATCTACACCAAGGAGGACGCGGAGTTTCTCATTAAAAATTCCTGTTTGCCCCCCGAAAGGATAGTGGGAGTGGAAACGGGCGGCTGTCCTCATACGGCTATCCGCGAGGACTGCTCCATGAACCTTGAAGCGGGGGAGGGACTGGCGGAAAAATTTCCCGATGTGCAGATAATTTTCATCGAAAGCGGCGGAGATAATCTATCCGCCACATTTTCGCCCGATCTTGCCGACGCGTCCATTTATGTCATCGACGTGGCCCAGGGCGAAAAGATTCCCCGAAAGGGTGGGCCGGGTGTGACCCGCTCCGATCTGCTGGTAATAAACAAGACCGACCTTGCGCCTATGGTGGGGGCTTCCCTTGAGGTAATGGCAAGCGATTCCCGCCGCATGCGCGGAGACAGGCCCTTTCTGTTTACCAACCTTATGAGCCGCGAGGGTGTGGATAAGGTCATTGATTGGATAAAAACGGCTGTGCTGTTCGAGGACCTGAAATGAACGGTGAGCTGAGACTTAAGACCTCGCTGTTGCATGGAAAAACCGTGGCTGAGGATATCTTTTTCACGCCGCCCTTCAAGCTGTATTCTCCCTTTTATGAGGGCGACAGGGCAAGCTTTATTTCCATGTGCGCAGCAGCAGGCGTTCTGGCAGGGGACAGCCACTGTATCAGCCTTGACATCGGAGAGGGCTGCAATGTGAACTTCACCGACCAGGGCTATCAGAAGCTGTTTGATACGCAGGACGGAAGCTCCTCCCAGAGGGTCGATATCACTGTGGGAGCAAATGCAATACTAAAATATCTTCCGCATCCGGTGATGACCTTTGGCGGCTGTGTTCACAGAGCAGTGAATAATGTGGATATCAGCGGGGATTCAAGGCTTGTTTTCGGAGAGATATACTGCTGCGGAAGGACTGCCATGGGTGAGGAATTTGCACTGGAGAGGTTTTCCTCGCGGACGGAAATACGCATAGACGACAGGGCGGACTTCATCGACAATACCCTTATCGAGCCAAAAAAAATTCCCATGAGAGGGCTTGGCTTCTTTGAGGGCTTTACTCACACGGGGATATTATATGTTTATTCCTCCGAAAGAGAGGCGCTGTACGGAGCTATATGCTCGGTCTGCGAGAAGTATTCAGAGCGCGTTTTATCCGCCTGTTCACGTACTGAGAGGGGACTGTCTGTCAGGGCTCTGGGAACCTCCGGGGAGGATATTTATAAGATCTTCGGTGCTATTGCGGATATGGTCAGATGACCGGAGCATCAGGCTGCGTTATGATTATTTCAAAATGTAAAGCATATGAACGGCGGATCACTCTGCCGTTCATTCTTTTGGGCTCATATCACTTTTTATAAAATAAGTCAACCTGTTTCGCCCTTCTTTTTATAGGATTTATCAAAAAAACTTGCTTACAAATCCCTTGACATATTATTGTGGATAGTGTATAATATAAGATAGATTATTTTGTATTGCCGATATCAGGCAGTGTATTTTATATTTCTGGATGTGATAATATGGCTGAAAATATCGCTTCTGCGAAAAAAGGCTCGTTCCTGCAGCGTTTTCTTAATATATCCGCTATTATCGCCACAGCAGCGGCTGTGATGCTCTCGTTTTCGTCCTGCGCAGGGAAGGACGAGGCTCCCGAGGAGGGTGCTGAGGGCGAAGAGACCTCTGTTTCCGAGGAGGTTGAGGTTACCGAAATTTCTGTAAAGATGACTCCCAAATCCAAGGAGGATTTCTTCAAAAACAGCGATAATCCCGCTGTTCAGGCTGCTGTATCCGCCAAGGAGGAAAGCATCGCCGACCGTCCTGCATACATAACTATCAAGGGCGTGGAGTTTTCCACCGATATCACCAGCCTTACCCTGAACGCTAAGGAGCTTACCGACGAGGATATTGCTGATTTGCGCTATATGATAAATCTCCGGGAGCTGCAAATATACGAGAACAACATCACTGACCTTTCACCTCTTACTGGTCTTACGGAGCTTACCTCGCTGTCCGTTTTCAAAAACAATGTCAGCGATCTTACGCCTCTTAAAGGTCTGGTCAATCTTCAGACCCTTTATCTGCGCAGCAACGATATCTCCGATATAACTCCACTTGCGGGGCTCACAGATATCACGAACCTTGACCTGTCGGACAATCATATTTCGGATATCTCCGCTCTTTCGGGAATGAAGTCCATGAGGCTTCTTAAGCTCAACGATAATGAGATAGAGGATATCTCCCCGCTGGGCAATATGTCCTTCATAGACAGGATTCATATCCAGAACAATCGTATTTCCGATATAAATCCCCTTTGGAGAATGACCGAGACTACTGAGATATACGCTGAGAACAACAATATCTCAGATATCTCAGTGGTAAGCGAAATGAAAAATCTGGGCTGGCTCAAGCTTTCAGGAAATCCTATCGAGGACCTTTCTCCTGTGTATGAGCTGACCGGACTGAAAAAGCTGTGGATAACAGATACGGGTGCATCGACGGAGGGTCTCGCAGAGGCTCTGCCTGATTGTAATATTACTTACTGAACTGATTGGAGCACTGAAAATGAATATTGTAAGCGTAAAGGCTTCCAGAAGCTATGACGTCGTTATCGGACGGGGTCTGATAGCTTCCTGCGGAGAATATATTAAAAAAGTTACGGGCGCAAAAAGCTTTGCTGTCATATCAGACGACAACGTTGATAAGCTGTACGGCGATATCGTTGAAGGCTCTCTGACAGCTCAGGGCTTTGAAGTGTGCAGATTCGTATTTCCTCACGGCGAGGGTTCCAAATGCTCTGCTGTATTAAACGATATTTACATGTTTCTCGCGGAAAATCACATAACCCGTTCTGACTGTCTTATCGCTCTCGGCGGTGGTGTTGTGGGCGATATCACAGGCTTTGCTGCGGCTACATATCTGAGAGGTTTGGACTATGTTCAGGTGCCTACGTCGCTGCTGGCACAGGTGGATTCCTCCGTAGGCGGAAAGACTGCTATCGACCTGCCCTGCGGAAAAAATCTTGTGGGAGCCTTCAAGCAGCCTGACCTGGTGCTCTGCGATATTTCCGCACTGGATACTCTTCCCCGTGATTTCTTTATCGACGGCATGGGCGAGGTCGTAAAGTACGGTATGATAAAATCCTCCGAGCTTTTTGACATTCTCTCCGAAAACGACATCGACAGCATAAAGGATATCCTTGAAGATATCATCACCCGCTGCGTCTCCATAAAGCGGGACGTTGTCGAGGCGGACGAGTTCGACAAGGGCGAAAGAATGCTGCTGAATTTCGGACATACGCTGGGTCACTCCGTGGAACAGCATTATAACTACACGGGCATATCCCACGGACGAGCTGTTGCCATAGGTATGGCACTGATAACTGAGCTTGCCGAGAAAAAAGGCTTATCCGCAGAGGGTACTCTGGACAAGCTTTGCAGCTGCCTTAAGCGCTACGAGCTGCCGTACAGCACAGATATCCTCGTATCAAAGCTTGCGGACGCCTGCCTCAATGACAAGAAAAGAGCAGGCGGCAGCATCTACATAATCATCTGTTCAGAATGCGGAAGCTCTTCCGCTGTGAAAATGTCGATTGACGAATTTATGCAGTTTATCGGCTGATATATTTCTGCTTTTGCAGAAAATCATATGCTGTGAAAAAGAAAAAGTATGCGGTCTGACCGCAAAACCGAAAGGATCATCTTATGAATGCAAAAATAATTCCCTCGCGACTCCAAGGAATTGTCAATGCTCCGTCCTCGAAAAGCTTATCCCACAGATTTGTCATCGCCGCCGCCCTTTCGGACGGCGTGTCGGTCATCAAAAATGTTACCGATTCAAAGGATATTTCGGCAACTATTGATGCTATGACTGCTCTGGGCGCGGATATTTCCAGAAACGGCTCTGAGATAACCGTTAAGGGCATTTTTGCGGGCAAGACCCGCCCTGATTCCGCAGATATCGACTGCATCGAAAGTGGCTCTACTCTGCGGTTTATTATTCCCATTGCGGCTGCTCTCGGAACAGCCTCCGTCTTCCGCGGAAGGGGCAAGCTCCCCGAAAGGCCGATAACTCCCTATGTCCGCGAATTTGAAGGAAAAAACGTCTCCTTTGACTATAACGGCACAATGCCCTTCTCCATTTCGGGCAGGCTGTCTGGCGGAGAATATAAGCTGGAGGGAGATATTTCCTCGCAGTTTATAACAGGACTTCTTTTCGCACTTCCGCTCTGTGAAGAAGACAGCATCATCAGACTCACTTCGCCGCTGCAATCCGCTCCCTATGTCAATATGACCATTGATGTGCTCCAGCATTTCGGAATAGAGATAAGCGAGCTGTCACTGGGAGATTATCCCGCGTTCCTCATAAAGGGGAATCAGAAATACATAGCTACCGATGCTGTGGTCGAGGGCGATTATTCACAGGCTGCATTTTTTTATACGGCTAATGCCATGGGCTCGGTGATAACCGTTAATAACCTCAACGAGGACAGCATTCAGGGCGACAAGGAGATTCTGAATATTATCAGGAGCTGCGGACTGGCAATGAATCCTTTTACCGTGGACGCAGGTGATATTCCCGATCTTGTGCCTATCCTGACCGTTCTTGGAAGCTTTACCAATGGTGTCAGCAGGATAGTCAATGCCGCAAGGCTCAGAATAAAGGAAAGCGACCGTCTGACAGCCATTGCCGACGCACTTAACAACATTGGCGGACAGGTCGAGGCAGGCGAGGACAGCCTTACTATCTATCCTATCAAGCATTTTACCGGCGGCACCGTTGATGCATGCAATGACCATCGCATCGTTATGGCAGCAGCTATTGCAGCTACCCGTTCGATGAATCCAGTCACCATTATTGGCTGTGAAGCAGTAAATAAAAGCTATCCGTCATTCTTTGACGATTTCAGAAGCTTAGGCGGAGAAGTCATTTTCAGTGAATAAGAAAGGAATGTTATATATGTCATCATTCTGGAGTCACAATATTTCGATCTCTGTTTTCGGTGAGTCTCACGGTCCGGCTATCGGAGTTGTAATAGACAATCTTCCTCCCGGAGAGCCTCTCGATGTGGACGCTATCCGTGAGTTCATGGCACGTCGTGCTCCCAAGACCGACGGAACTACTACCTCCCGCCATGAAGCTGATATGCCCAACATTATGTCGGGTTATCTCAACGGCAGGACCACGGGAACTCCGCTGGCGGCATTTATCAACAATACCGATACCCATTCTCAGGATTACAGCAACATCTCAAAGCTGGCAAGACCCGGTCACGCCGATTATACAGGAGCTCTGCGCTATAAGGGCTTCAACGACGTAAGAGGCGGCGGACATTTTTCGGGACGTCTTACTGCGCCTATCGTGTTTGCGGGTGCTGTCTGCGGACAGATCCTGGAGCGCCGCGGAATCTATACCGGAACTCATATCGCACAGGTTCACAACATCAAGGATACCATGTTCGACCCATGCAATATCGACCGCGATTTGATAATTAATCTTCGTCATAAGATATTCCCCTCGATAAGCGACAAGAAGGGTCAGCGCATGAGGGACGATATCCTCCTTGCAAGGGAGAGCCTTGACAGTGTGGGCGGAGTTGTCGAATGTGCGGTGACTAACGTTCCTGCAGGCATTGGCTCGCCCATGTTCGACGGACTGGAGAACACCATATCAAGCCTTGTGTTCGGTATCCCTGCTGTAAAGGGCATCGAGTTCGGCGCAGGCTTTGAAGCGGCGAAAATGCTGGGAAGCCAGAACAATGACGAATTTTACGTGGACGAAAGAGGCCATGTGCTCACAAAGACAAACAACCACGGCGGAATCTTAGGCGGAATCTCAAGCGGCATGCCTATAATTTTCCGAGTGGCATTCAAGCCTACTCCCTCCATTGCACAGCCTCAGGATACCATTGACTACAGCGCAATGACCAACGAAACTCTCGTTATCAAGGGCAGACATGACCCCTGTGTTGCAGTCCGCGCAGTACCTGTTGTGGAGGCTGCCGCAAATATTGCCATTCTGTCTCATATGCTGGATTACCCCAACTTCTGAAAGGGTAAGGGCGGCTCCGATGAGGACGAGGAAAAGTCCGACGTCGAAAACGCAGCTAATAAATAAATCAAGCCCTGATTTCGGAGCTATCCGAGGTCAGGGCTTTTTGCATAGTGTAGGGTGATTTTCAATTGTTAATTAAAGGCGGCTCTTGAAATCCTCGTAGCCGAAGGATTTCAGGTGCTTCATGCCGTTTTGGGTGTTGTAATATATATCGGGGAGATTTATCCCGTTGAAGGTGTTGTTCTTGCACATGGAGTAAATCGCCATATCGCAGAATACCAGCCTGTCGCCTGATTTAAGGGGCTCGTCGAAGGAGTAGTCTCCGATAACATCTCCCGCCAGACAGGTGGCAGAGCCTAAACGATAGGTGTAGGGCTTTTCGCCTGCTTTGCCCGAGCCTATGATGTTCGGACGATAGGGCATCTCCAGAACGTCGGGCATGTGACATGCGGCGGAAGCGTCGATTATGGCGATATCTATGCCGTTTTTCATGGTGTCCAGCACCTCTGCAACGAGGAAGCCTGCATTCAGAGCCACAGCCTCGCCGGGCTCCAGATATACCTGAACGCCGTACTTCTGCTGAACATAGTCAATGACGTGTATGAGCCGATAGACATCGTAATCGGGACGGGTGATGTGATGTCCTCCGCCGAAATTCAGCCACTGCATATTAGAGAAATACTTCCCGAATTTTTCCTCGGCAGCATGGACTGTACGTTCGAGAGTATCGCTGTTCTGCTCGCACATGGTGTGAAAATGGAGGCCGCTTATGCCATCAAGAGCAGTGTCATCGAAATTTTCGAGAGTGGTTCCAAGCCTGGAGCCTGTGAAGCAGGGATTATATATATCCGTCTCTATCTCGGAGTATTCGGGGTTTATGCGTATGCCGCACTTGATGTCTCTTCCGCAGGACTGCACTGTATCGCGGAAGCTTTTCCACTGGGCGCAGGAATTGAAAACCATATGGTCGCAGATAGCGGTCAGCTTTTCCATTTCCTCGGGACGATATGCAGGGGAGTACACGTGGACCTCACGGTTTCCCATATATTCCTTGCCAAGCATTGCCTCGTGAAGACCGCTGGCGGTGGTACCGTCCAGATATTCTGCGATAAGAGGATAGGTCTCGTACATGGAAAAGGCCTTCTGCGCGAGAAGTATCTTACATCCCGTGCTCTCGCGGACGTATTTCAGCGTTTCGAGATTTTTTCTGAGCAGTCCCTCATCGGTGACGTAGCAGGGCGTTTTCACAGAATATATATCAAATAAGTCAAAGTGTGTTTTCATAAGCTACTCTCCCATTACTTTTTCGGCTTGTCTACAAATTCTATATTGTCCAGCTGGCTGGTGAGATTCTTTTTCACAGCATCTCTGAATTCCTGCCGAAGCTGTGCCTGTTCAGCCTTTTCCTCGTCGGTGAGGCCCTCAGCTGTCTTTGATTTGCGTGCAAGCTCGTTGATACGGTCGATCTTTTTCTGTTCCATAATTATATCCTTTCGATAAAAAAGACGGACAGCAAAAGGCGCTGTTCGTCCTTGATTATTATTTTCCGCAAAGCGCAGATTCACGCTTGATAAGGGTATGAGCCATGATGACATGTCCCGAATGCTCCGCATTGTTCAGCATATTGTCAAGAAGGCATTTCATAACACGGTAGCCCATGTCATAGCCGGGCTGTGCAATGGTGGTAAGTCCGGGAGTATACACCCGCGCCATGAGACTGTTGTCAAAGCCCATGATGTCGATGTCCT
>CAMEYZ010000086.1 GCA_945947715.1 uncultured Clostridia bacterium
AAAGAGCAAGTGCGGCAGTGAACAGATTCACAGGGATAGCTACTCCGAAAAATCCCAAAGCGAAGTACGCTGCCAGAAGTGCTATCCCCCCTGTGAGAAAGCCTGTGACCGCAGTTTTTTCGGGCTCCCTTGACCTGCGGCAGAAGATAAGAAAGCCCAGTATCACTATAGCTGCAATGTAAATCATATGTGGCTCCTACATCATCACGTAAACAAGGGCGGCGATAAGCACAAGGTCCGCTCCCTCCGAGGAAAGCAGGGCTATCAGCAGGATAAGCATGAGCCGCTCTGTGTCGATATTTCCGAAGGGCAGGCTGAGCATCTGCGGTACGGGCGTATCCACACGCTGCGCAGGCTTTTCCGGTTCGGGAGCAGTCGGCTTAGGCGGCACTGGAGCAGGCGGCGGCACGGTCTCACTGTGAGCAGCAGTGTGACCTTGTGTCGGCATAGGAACAAACCCGCCGTTGCTCATTTGAGTATACTGTCTTGCCATATTGTTTCTGTTTCGGACCCGCTGTTCAGCAGCAGCAATCCCGCGGCTGCCGA
Organism: uncultured Clostridia bacterium; assembly: GCA_945947715.1. Taxonomy (GTDB): domain Bacteria; phylum Bacillota; class Clostridia; order Oscillospirales; family Ruminococcaceae; genus RGIG4694. Next base: position 547 of record CAMEYZ010000086.1, read on the forward strand.
ACATATCATTATTCATATTTTCAGCCAGAATATCACCGCCTAAAGAAGATTTTCCAGATTATTTGCAAGGCCGCTGTCCTTAAGTGCAAGAAAGATAGAATATATCCTCAGCAGCTTTAGCGCCTTATCTATTTTTTCCTGTTTGTCCGCACCAAGCAGCGGCTTCAAGGCTATGAGAAAATTGCGATTCTTGTCGTTTTCGCCGGTGCTCTGGATAACGGAGATAAGCTTCATCATGGTACCCATGTCGATACCGCCGGACTGTCCGTCATTTCCCTGGGTATCAGAGGAGCCGCCAAGCATACCCATAAGGGCAGACAGGTCCGGAAAACCGCCCTGTGCCGGACTGTCCGTACCCTTTTCGTAATCGGGGTCAAAGCTTTCGGGAGCATCACCTGCGGGCTCTCCCCCACCTCCGGAGGACATACTGCCTGTGAGCATATCCGCAAGCTCTCTTATCTGCTTCATGCTTTCCTCGTCGCTAAGTATCTCGCCGATCTTCTCGGATAAATCGTCCACAGGCACCCTCCTTTCAGTTAACAGTTATACATTCTATCCCCTGTAATTGTCAGCTCTTTGATGTAAGCTTTTTGTAGAGCTCCTGAGCCTGGGGAGTGCTCATGATACTGTCGAGAAGCTTGGGGTTTTTCATGACGGCATTGAATTTTTCCGATTCAGCGGGCTTCATGCTGCTGATAGCATTGTCGAATTTGCCGGCTTCAAGCTCACGTCTGAGCTGTTCGGGGGACATGTTGAGCTTACTTCCCACAATATTCAGCAGAGCGTTCATTTTCTGAGGGTCAACGTTATTCATTTTCATAAGATAGCACCTTCCAATTGTTTATAAAAAAATTACATATATAGACTTTTATTCTTATTAATTGTATGCTATAATAAGTTAAATTAGTAGTATAATAGGTCTATACATTTTATTATATGATATGGAGTGAAAGCTGTGCGTATTATTGTAATGTCCGATTCACACGGAAATTTCAGTGCAGTAAGAGCTATAGTCGAGAAAAATCTCGGATTTGCGGATATGTTCATACATCTGGGCGACGGTGAAAAGGATGTGGCACATATAAAGTCGCTGTATCCGGAAATTGATTTTCGCAATGTGAGGGGAAACTGTGACAGTGATGAGCTGCTCCCTGACAGCGATATCATCGAAGCAGATGGTGTGAAGCTATTCTGCGCACACGGTCACAAATACACTGTGAGCCTCACTCCGGACAGACTCTGCCTTGCAGCGCGGCTGGCAGGCTGTAAGATAGCGCTGTACGGCCACACCCACGCCCGGGACTGCCGCTTCGAGGAAGGGCTGCACATCATGAATCCGGGCAGCTGCTCCTGTCCGAGGGACGGAAACAAGCCCTCCTTCGGCAGCATCGAGATCGTCGGCGACAGTATTGTCACGGGTATTTTTGATGTATGAGATGACAATATACGATATCCGCCCCGTCCCCCCGACGGGGATTTTTGCATTTACAAGCACTCCCCGCCGCGCATATTTTCATATGATTTGCACAAACAGATGAAATTAATATTGACAAATCACTCATAATATGGTATTAAATAAGTATAATAGTGAAAAAGAAGGAAAAATGTAAAAAGGAGACTGTTTATGAAAGTATGGAACAAAATAAAAAGCTTTTTCTCGGCATCGTCACCGTTTTTTACCTATTTGTTAATACAGCTGTCCGGTATCATATTCTGTGCTATAGCTATACTGATTAACAAATTATCTGTGAATGCCTTTGACATGGAATCCTTTGTAGGCGTCAAAGAAGTCGAGATCACCCTCCTATGTGATTTATTATGTATCTTCATCTGCGTCGCTGCGATATTTTTCCAGATGAGATTCTATTCGTACAAATTCAGCGATATCTCTCCCACAAAGCAAAACGGAAAGGTCTGCATATGGACGGTGTTCTTTTCAATAGGAGCCTTTTTTGTCATCAGCTTCATAAACAGCCGGTTCATCGGACTGACAGGCCTCCCTCCGGAAGAAAGCGCCTTAGGCTTCTCATCATTAGCGACTCTGTTATGGCTGCTGGTAAACATCTTCTATGCATTTATTGAAGAGCTGATCTTCCGCGGGCTTCTGTACAAAAATTACGAAAAGGATTTCTCCGTTGTTTTTTCAGCAGCTGTGATAACCCTTGAATCCATATTGATCAATATACCGGCGTTTGGCATCATGCTCTATGTGTTTATATACAGTCTGATACTTTTTTACATACGCCGCCGCTTCGGCGATATAAGGCTCTGCATAATAATGCATATTATCATGAATCTGTTCGAAACCCTTTCCTTCTTCATAGGCGAAGGATATTACAACACCGTCATGAACATAGGAGCTGCCGCAGGGCTTGTCATCGCCGCAGTGTCGATGTACCTTATGATAAAATGCGCAGACGCTCCCGAAAAGGCTCCGAAAGCAGCATAAGTCAGCTTATACTGATCCCCGATTAAAAAATGTACAAAAATCAAGCAAAATCTTGCGTATATGGATTTTGCGAAGATTTTTGTCTACACTTTTATCGGGGATTAGTATTACGCTCTGTCACAGTACGGAGCATTTTTCTTTTTAAGAAAAAAATTTGACAAATCCGTATTAAATGTGGTATAATAAAAGTGTGTTACTATATGAAACGATTTTTCCGCAAAATGCGGTCATAGGAGATAATTATGTTTGTTGACAAGGCAGTGATATACGTAAAGGCAGGAGATGGCGGAGATGGAGCTGTGTCCTTCCACCGGGAAAAATATGTGGCCGCAGGAGGCCCCGACGGCGGCGACGGAGGTAAGGGCGGAAACGTCGTATTCGTCGCGGACGACAGCATGTCTACTCTGCTGGATTTCCGCTATAAGCGCAAATACGCCGCAGAAAAGGGTCAGAATGGCAGCGGCGGCAGACGAACCGGAAAAAATGCTCCCGACCTTATCGTAAAGGTGCCCCGCGGCACTCTCGTCAGAGATAATAAGACCGGACGTATCATCGCAGATATGTCCTCCGACGAGCCCCAGATAATCGCCAACGGCGGCAAGGGCGGCAAGGGCAATGCCCGCTTTGCGACCCCTACCCGTCAGATACCGAAATTTTCAAAGCCGGGCTTTCTCGGCGAGGAGATTGAGGCTTCTCTGGAGCTGAAGCTCCTTGCGGACGTGGGACTTGTGGGCTTTCCTAATGTGGGAAAATCCACGCTTATTTCCGTGGTGTCGGCGGCAAAGCCTAAGATAGCAAACTATCATTTCACCACACTCACCCCTGTGCTGGGAGTTGTCAGCGCAGGCGAAGGCAAATCCTTTGTAATGGCGGATATCCCCGGACTTATCGAGGGTGCCTCCGAGGGCGTGGGACTGGGCCATGAGTTTCTGCGCCATGTGGACAGATGCCGCCTGATAATCCATGTTGTGGACGTTTCGGGCAGCGAGGGCCGTGACCCAAAAGAGGATTTCGAGATAATAAACAGGGAGCTGGCAAGCTTCAGCGAGGAGCTTGCAGAGCGGCCTCAGATAGTGGCAGCCAATAAGTGCGATATGGCTGAGCCTGAAAAAATTGCCGAATTTAAGGCATTTATCGCAGAAAAGGGCTATCAGTGCTTTGAGATATCCGCAGCCACCACCATGGGCACTAAGGAGCTTATGGACTGCGTAGCAGCAGAGCTTGACAAGCTTCCGCCAATAAAGGTCTACGAGGCGGAGCCTGCCGCTGCGGTGCTGGACGAAAACGCTGGAATGGGCGAGCGCTTCGAGATAACAAGAGGCGACGACGCCGTATTTTACGTGGAGGCGCCCTGGCTGGAGCACATCATGCGCACAGTGGATATGGACGATTACGAATCCCTCCAGTATTTCCAGCGGGTGCTCAGAAACACAGGCATCATCGACGCTCTGGAGGAAAAGGGCATCAAGGAAGGCGATACCGTCAATATCTTCGGCTTCGAGTTCGACTTTGTATTCTGATAGGAGGTCCACATGGAGCTTTGGGATATTTATGACGAAAACCGCGTAAAAACAGGACGAACAATTGTCCGCGGCGAAGAAATGCAGCCGGGTGATTATCATATGGTGGTGCACATCTGCATTTTCAGCTCCGACGGGAAAATGCTTATCCAGCAGCGACAGCCCTTTAAGAAGGGTTGGAGCGGAATGTGGGACGTGACCGTGGGCGGCAGCGCAGTTTCCGGCGATACCAGCCGTACTGCCGCAGTCAGAGAAGTCAAGGAGGAAATCGGCCTTGACATCGACCTTAATGGGGTGCGTCCTGTGATGACCGTCAATTTTGAGCGTGGCTTCGACGATTACTACATCATCGAAAAGGACGTTGATATTACTGTCCTCACTCTTCAGCCCGAGGAGGTCAAGGCAGTGAAATGGGCTGACTGTGAACAGATATGTGACATGATAGACAGCGGAGAATTTATCCCCTATGAAAAGGAAATAATAGGGCTGCTATTCAAGTTCAGACATCACATCGGCACCATACAACAAGGGAAGTGATATTATAGACAAGCATCAGGCCAATCAGTACAGTCCCCTCGCCCTGGCATTTATGGGCGACGCAGTCTATGAGCAGCTGGTCCGGGAAAAGCTGCTGCTGACAGCCAATACCTCCGCGAAGAATCTCCACGATGAGGCGGTCAGACGGGTAAGAGCTGCATATCAGGCAAGAGCGGCAGAGCTTATCACCGACATAGTTACCGAGGACGAGGCGAATATCATGCGCCGCGGACGAAACGCCACAGGCAACGGCTGGCATGTGCCCAAAAGCTCCGACCGGGCCGAGTACAGCAGGGCAACTTCTCTTGAGGCGCTGTTCGGGTGGCTCCACCTGCTGGGGGACAAGGAGCGGATAAATCAGCTTTTTGAATATATCTGGGAAAGGAACGACCTGCAATGAAAAACTATGACGACGAGCTTAAAAATGCGGAAAGACTTCGGAATGTCAATATGCTCTGCAAGGACCATGTGAGCTGCTATGTGATTCGCTGCATGAGCGGCGACGTCCTCATAGATACAGGACGAAAAAGTGCCCGTGACGAGATAGAGACCTGGCTTTCCTCCTATTACGATATCAAGCTTATCTTCCTCACACACGGACATATCGACGCGGCGGAAAATGCTAAGTATTTTTCCGAGCTGTATCATGCGCCCATCGCCATGAGCAGGCACGACTATCCGCTTATCCACGCTACTCTCTGCCGCACGCACTATATGACCAGCCTGCGGGGAAGGCTTCACGAAAATAAGATACATACCGCCATGGATACGCCCATAGACTGCTTCACTCCCGACTATTTCGTGGAAGACGGCATGCGGCTGTGTGACCTGGACGCGGACGGAATCTACATGGACGCAAGGATAGTGTCCCTTGACGGACACACAAGAGGCTCTGTAGGGATACTTAATAACGGCGACCTGTACTGTGGCGATGCGCTGACAAGTCTGGGAGGCTCCTTCTGGAGCACTACCGCAGAAAGCCCCAAGGCCGCAAAATATACCATGGAAAGGATAGCAGCCCTTGCACCCGACAGGATATTCCCCTGTCACAGCGACGAGCCCCTTATCATGGGCGAGCCAAAATACGAGAAATTTATCAAAGAGTTTTCTTTGATCAAATAAATACATATTTATCTATATATAAGGAGAGATCACTTATGTCAGGACATTCCAAGTGGAATAACATCAAGAGAAAAAAAGAGGCTACCGACGGCGCAAAGGCTAAGATCTTCACAAAGATCGGCCGTGAGATAGCAGTGTGCGTAAAGGAGGGCGGCGGAGATCCTAACAATAACTCCAAGCTCCGCGACCTTATCGCAAAGGCAAAGTCAAACAACGTGCCTAACGACAATATCGACAGAATCATCAAGAAGGCAATGGGCGACTCCGACAAGACAAGCTATGAGTCCAACGTGTACGAGGGCTATGGTCCCTGTGGCGTTGCAGTCATCGTCGAGACACTGACCGATAATAAGAACAGAACTGCCGGCGATGTACGTCACTACTTCGACAAGTTCGGCGGAAATCTGGGCACATCAGGCTGCGTATCCTTCATGTTCACTACAAAGGGCATCATTGTTCTCGACGCAGAGGGCGTGGACGAGGACGCTCTCATGGACGATATCTTTGATCTGGGCGCCTCCGACTTCACCATGGAGGGCGGCACAGCTGAGATAGAGACTGAACCTGGCGACCTCCACAATGTAAGAGAGGGACTGGAAGCGAAGGGCTATAAGATACTCTCCGCCGAGGTAGACAGAATACCCTCCACCTACACCACCCTCACCGACGAGGACGCTATCAGAAAGATGAACCTGCTCCTTGACGCCCTGGAGGACAACGACGACGTGCAGAACGTTTACCACAACTGGGATATGCCCGAGGAGCCCGAAGAGGACTGATTCAAACCGCATAGATACGTGGTTTGCAGCAGTATCTTCAATTATGGCTTTTGCAGAGTTATGATAAATGTTCATGAGTTATGACGTACAGAACAGCCGTATTCCGTGAGTATGGTTTTTCTGCAAGTATATCATAGGTCAGGAAATTAACGCTTCTTATTTTATGTTTATCGCATAGGATAGGGAGCGTTTTTATGCTTATTTCAGAGCTTATTGACGAGTATATTTTCGATTGTGAGATAAAGAAATTCACAGACAAAACACTGAAAGGATATAGAAATAATCTGCTTTATCTGGAAAAATATCTGAAAGACAGTCATAATATTACCGATATTAAAGATGTCAGAACAGTTCATCTGAAAGCATTTTTCAAATCCATATCCGACAACGGCAGGAAAGAAAGCTATATGAACGGACTACTCAAAACATACAGAGCATTTTTCAAGTATGCCGTTTCCGAGGGATATATCACCGATAACCCCTGTTTAAAAGTCCCGTGGGCAAAAGAAGCATCTCCGCTGATACAGACTTTTAACGATTCAGAAGCGAAGCGTATGCTTTCGGTATATGATGAATCAAGCTATATTCAGATAAGAAACAAAGCTGTCATGTATATGCTGATAGATACGGGAATACGCAATTATGAGTTATGCTGTCTTACTGTTGATTCTGTCAAAGAAAACATCATTACGATCATGGGAAAAGGCAAAAAGGAAAGACAAGTAGCTCAAAGTCCGTATCTGTCAAAGATGCTCATGAAATATAAGCGTTCACGGAGCGGATACTTTTCATTTAAGGAAGTCCCCGACAATTTATTTTTATCCAGAACAGGCAAGCCTCTTACTGTTGAAGCCGTGGAAAGAATAGTAAAAATTGCAGGAGAACAGGCAGATGTGAGGAAAGATATACGCTGTTCCCCTCATACCTGTAGACACTATTTTGCACAATGTCAGCTGAGGAACGGTATTGATGTATATAGCTTAAGCAGGATAATGGGACACAGTAATATTTCGATTACACAGCGCTATCTGAATAGTCTGCGTGATAATGATATTGTTGAACGGTCTGTCAGGACAAGTCCTTTGATGAGTATATTATAATACATATTATACAATACTACATATTTTTATTTATTTATACTATTTGTATTTTGTGCTTGTTTTCACTCTATTCCGAACTATGTTAAATATTTAACAATCTATACAAATACTAATAAATTCCTATGTTTTCTCAACATCTCACAAAATACCCCCACAATCAAAAATCCCCTTCCAGACACCGAGAAATTCAAGGAAAATACTGATAAAACTCCGAATACACGGATATTAGTGTATATTGTCGACCTAAATAATCCCTTGATTTTTCAAGCATAACTAAGCAAACGGCTATTTTACGTGGTTTACAGAATTTTATACGAACAAATCACGTAGAATAGCCGTTTTTTATAGTTTTGCATTTAATTTAATGTGCTAAATCGTTAGTTTTCCCTTGATTTTTCAAGGATTCTGTCACATGACCGCTCACCACATCGATATTTTTT
>CAMEYZ010000087.1 GCA_945947715.1 uncultured Clostridia bacterium
CCGGTTCGGTTTTACAATTTTTCAGAAAGAGAAGTAATCATGAAATTAAAAAGACCCGAAAATATCAAAGAGCTTATCGCCTATCACTCCCCTGCCATTGCGGCGGTTTTACTAATCATAGTGCTGCTGATGATACCCACAGGCTATGAGGGCAGCCTTATCTATCAGGGCGCTGAAAGAGTACCTGCCCAGGTGCTGTCCTGCGACGACAGCAATATCATCGACACAGGACTCGTGCGTTCTGGCGAGCAGGAATGTATGGTGCGGATACTCAAAGGAAAATTCAAGGACGCCGAAACACAGGCAGTCAATCTTCTGACAGGCTCCCTTGAACAGGACAAGATATTCGTCCCGGGAGACAAGGCGTACATCGTGGTAAGCTACTCCGGGGACGAGATACTGTCCGCTACCATGACCGACCATTATCGCCTTGATCTTGAAGCAGTCCTTGCGCTGATATTTGCCGCCGTACTTATTATATTCGCTGGAAAAACAGGCGTGCGCTCGGTGCTGTCATTTATCCTCACAGTGATGTGCATCTGGAAGCTGGTGGTGCCGCTGTATCTTAAGGGATATGACCCAATTATCACAGGCGGGATAGTCATCGTGTTCATATCGGTGATGATAGTATCCCTTGTGTATGGCTTTGACAAAAGAGCCCTTGCATCGGCGCTGGGAATAACTGCAGGCATTGCCGTAACTGCCGTTACAGGTATCATCTTCACCGATCTGTTCAAGATTCACGGCGCAGTCATGGCATACTCCGAGAGCCTGCTCTACACAGGAGCGCAGGACCTGGATCTGACTAAAATATTCATGGCGTCCATTTTCATCGGCTCGTCGGGAGCAGTTATGGATGTGGCAGTGGACATCACCTCCGCAGTGGCGGAAATAGTAAAAAAGAAGCCCGAAATATCGCGCAGAGAAGCGATAAGCTCGGGACTTACCATAGGACGGGCTGCCATGGGCACCATAACCACAACTCTGCTGCTCGCATACTCGGGAAGCTGCATTGCAATGCTTATGGTATTCATGGCCCAGGGCACGCCTTTGGGAAATATTCTCAATTATAAATATGTGGCCGCCGAAATAGTTCATACCGTGGTAGGAAGCTTCGGTCTGGTATGCGCTGCTCCGCTGACTGCTGTTACAAGCGGTCTGCTGCTGGCTGATAAGAAAAAAGCTGACACAGCACACGAATAAAAAATCCGCACATCGTCATGCAGATGTGCGGAATTTTTTACAGTGTTTGAAGAAGCTTATCAATAAAAGGCTTTTCTGCCAGCCCTGAGGAAAAGGCGGTTGCTCCTCCGCAGGCAGTGCCCAGCTTGAGGGCATAGCTGTAATCGCCCGTCTCGGTATATCCTGCGAGAAAGCCTGCCACCATGGAATCTCCTGCGCCCACCGAATTGATAACCTCTCCGCGGCATACTCCCATTTTGTGAACATCGTCATTTTCGTCCACCAGTATGGAGCCGTCTCCTGCCATGGAAACAAGCACATTCACTGCGCCCATTTCCCGAAGCTTTTTCGCATATGCTATTATTTCCTCATCGGAGCTGAGAGTCACACCGAACATCTCCCCCAGCTCAAAATTATTGGGCTTGACAAGAAAGGGCTTATATTTCAGAGTGTTAAGCAGCAGCTCCTTTGCAGCGTCCACAACAAAGCGAATACCTCTGCCCTCCAACCGTTTTATTATCTGCTCATAGATATCTCCGGGCAGGCTTCCCGGCACACTTCCTGCCAGCACCAGCACATCTCCTTCGGTCAGCCTGTCAAGCTTTCCGAAAAGCTCCTCCACGGCTTCATCGGGGATAGCGGGACCCTGTCCATTTATCTCTGTTTCCTCCTCAGCCTTCACCTTCACGTTTATTCTGGAATTGCCGTCCATAAGGCGGACGAAATCAACAGCTATTCCCTGTGCTCTGATACCGTCCTCGATAGCCTGTCCGGTAAAGCCTGCGGAAAAGCCCATGGCTGTGGACTTTATTCCAAGTGTATTTAACAGCTGCGAAACGTTGAGCCCCTTTCCTCCGAAAAATATCCCCTCGGATGCGGTCCGGTTTATTCTCCCTGCCAAAAAGCGGTCAAGTCTTACCACGTAATCAATGGCAGGATTAAAGGTTATTGTATATATCATTTTATCTTCCTCCGATTTTCTTATCTTATTATATGATACTACAAATCCTGCGGATTGTCAATTCGAGGATATGCTTTTTATAATATAACATTTTATTCATAAAACATTTACAAAATTATCCCATAAATATTACCGTCCCACATCGTATAATAAGTATAACAACATTGATTATGGAGGGAACACACATGAAAAGACAATTGCTTATACCTATTATTCTCTGCTCGCTGACACTGACTTCCTGCGGCAGCGGCGTTTCAAAGGCTTCAGATAGCTACATATCCAACGGCTATGACAACTCCTATGACTCCTACGACAGCGACTACAGCTATGAAACAGCCTACGCAGAAGCTGAAGAATCCCCTGCCTCAGCGGATAACGAGGACAGCGATGCAGTGACTGCCGACACTATTAAAAAGGAAATGCTGGTCTACTCCTGCAATATGACCGTGGACGTGCTGAACTTCGACGAGGCTGTGGACAGCTTTAAGGAAAGCCTTGACAGCTACGGAGGCTTTGTGGAAAATGAAAGCTACAGCGACGGTGGCAGCGACAGCAGATACTACTACGCAGACGAGGAAAAATGGCAGACCTATTCTGCTACTGTTCGTATCCCCAGCGCAGATTACGATGAATTCTGCGACTATACGGCTTCCCTTGGAGACCTGCGCAGCAAGAACGCTTCCGTTGAGAATGTCAGCAGCGAATACTATGACCTGAACACCACCCTCGAAATATACGAGGCAAAGGAGGAACGCTACATAGAGCTGCTCGCCGACATCACCGATAACGAGTATGCCGTATCCGTCGAAAAGGAGCTGACTGAGCTCCAGGTACAGATAGCCCAGATCAAGACCAGAATGAACGATATACGGACAGACGTTGCTTATTCCTATGTGTATATCAACATCAACGAGGTCAGGGAATACACCCCAGAACCCATAAAAAAGGATACCTTCTTCCAGAGGCTGTCAAACACACTCTCCGAAGCAGGCACCGGATTCCTTTCCTTCCTTGAGGGGCTATTGTTCGTGCTGATATATCTGTTCCCCTATCTGGTACTTATCGGGATAGTTATTGCGATAATCACTGCGATACACAAAAAATCAAAGGCCCGCCGTGCAGCAAAGGCTGCAGCTGCGGCAGCTGCGGCTGTACGAATGAATTATCCCCAGGGAAATTATCCGCCTTACGGAAATACTCCCCCTCAAAGCACCGAACCTGAGCAGGGATCCATAGCTCCCCAGGAAGCAGTAAAATCAGATAATGATACCGATAATACATCGGAAAATAAATAACCTATAAGAAAAGCTCACGCCTGTATATCCGGACGTGAGCTTTTCTATGTCCTTAAGGAACCGCTGATTAAATCGTTTCTCGACACTCTCAGTGACGGATTTTCGAGTGTCGGAAACGATGGCTGCGCCTTTAATCAGCTCTTCCTTAACATGTTTTATCAGAAATCAGCGATAATACGCCAAACATACAGTCCGTTATCACGGAATTATCACAAATCAGAGTATAATATATACTATGCAATATATGACGAGTTTCATCGCCATATAATCTGAAAACGGAGGACGGAGTCATGAATGACCCCTATCAAGTTCTGGGCGTTTCAAGGGACGCGTCAGAGGACGAAATAAAAAAAGCATACCGTGCACTGGTCAAGAAATATCATCCCGATCTTCACCCCGACGACGCCGTGGCTGCAGCTAAAATGAGCGAGGTCAATGCCGCTTACGATATGATCAAAAGCGGTAAGGACAGCGCTGGCAGACCTACTGACTTTAGCGGAAATACCGCTTCACAGGAAACTCAGCACAGCTATACCTACTACGGCAGCCCCTTCGGCGGCTTCGGATTTTATGGTACCTCTGCGGGTAATTCGGGCAGCGAGCTCGATATCGCTGAGCTCCTTATCCGCACGGGCGAGTATTACAAGGCTAAGGTGATACTTGAGGGAGTATCCTCCCGAAATGCACGGTGGTACTATCTGAGCGCTTTGGTGGACTATTACATGGGCAATATCGAAAGCGCTAAGACAAATATCGGACAGGCGGTGGAGCTTGACCCTTACAACGAAAACTACCGACATGTAATGAATGCTATCTCCAATCCGCGCAACTACGCCGCTGAAAGAGAATCCGGCGGATGCCTTGCAAATGCTATGTCAATGGCCTTCCGTTTTTTTATAATCCTTTTGGTCATACAGCTTATTTACGCCTTTCTCGGCGGGATAGGCCTGCTTTTCAGATGATTTTCCCCATTCGGAGGTGATTTCTTGAATAAATTCAGAGATAAGCTGCTGCGCCTTATGCAGGGAAGATACGGCGCAGACGATCTCTACCGTTTTTCCGCAGTGGCAGCAGGTGTTCTGCTCATACTTAATCTTTTTCTCAGAAGCTTCGCCCTATGGCTTTTCCTGACAATACTGCTCATATGGATATACTACCGCGCTCTTTCACGCAATATCCCCGCAAGACAGGCCGAAAACAGAGCCTTTCTTAAGCTTAAGGAGGCTGTGGGACGACATTTCCGCATCGCAAAGCTTAAGTTCCGGGACCGCAAGACCTACTGCTATAAAAAATGTCCTGTCTGCAAGAAAATGCTTCGGCTTCCAAGACGAAAGGGAAAACACACGGTCAACTGTCCTCAATGCAAAAACGATTTCAATGTGAAGATATGATACCCTTCCCCTTTGGGGAACAAAAAAGCTCTGCCGCAGATAACGCAGCAGAGCTTTTTTCATTATCTCACTTTTTCCCGAATTTTTTCGCCGCTTCAGACACTGCCTTCGCAAACCTTTCGGTCTCCGCTGCGGTGTTGAATACCGACGGAGCAAACCTTACCGCTCCGTCGGGAAGTGTTCCAATCGCCTCATGAGCAAGCCCTGAGCAGTGCAGTCCTCCACGAAGGGCAAAACCCTTGTCGTTGAAGAATCTGCACGCCTCCTCGGGAAGCGCTCCGCTGATGTTAAACAGCACGATAGGCAGATATTCCGCTCCCTCCTGCCTGTAGACCGTCACCCCGTCAATGCGCCTTAGCCTTGCTATCAGACGGTCGCACAGCGACTTTTCATGAGCATATATCTTATCCTTGCCTATGCTGTTCACAAAGTCAAGACCTGCGGCAAGGGATATTGCTCCGATAGTGTTGACCGTTCCGCTTTCCAGGGAATCAGGAAGAAAATCAGGCTGCTCCGGGTCAAGGGAGGTACTGCCTGTTCCGCCCTCGATGATGGGCCTTATCTTATATTTGCCGTCCGAAATGAGCAGCCCTGTGCCCGGCGCAGCATACATCCCCTTATGAGCCGCACAGCAGAGTATATTGATATTGTCACGGGTAAGATCCACGTCACGCACTCCACATACCTGCGCTCCGTCGGCTATAAAGCACAGCCCCCGTCTGCGACAGAAAGCGCCTATCTCACGATAAGGCATCAGCTGCCCTGTCACATTGCTGCCGAGTGTGAATATCACGGCAGTAGTCCGCGGAGTGACTGCCTTTTCTATATTGCGCAGCAGCACATCCTTTTCAGGAGCCACAGCTGCTATGCTGTAGGTAACTCCCCCTCTTTTGGACAGCGCATACACAGGACGAAAAACCGAGTTATGCTCCATATTGGATATTATCACATGCTCTCCCGAATGGACAACACCCTTAATGGCAAAGTTCAGAGCATGTGTGCAGTTTAAGGTCAGAACCACGTTTTCGGGCTGAGCTCCGAAAAAATCGGCAGCCTTTTTCCTTGCATTATATACCTCCTGCGCAGCCGCAATGGAAATGTCATGACCGCTGCGCCCCGGATTTCCTCCGTATTTTGTTATTGCCGCTGTGACAGCCGCACGAACACTGTCAGGCTTCGGAAAAGTTGTTGCGGCATTATCAAAATTGACCATTTCCCCTCCATGTCCGAGATAGGCTATCCGCCCGCTTTCGGATATCTATTCATTACTTACCGAAATCGCTTTGTAATTCATGCCGTAGCTTTCCAGAAGCTCCGCTATTGCCTGCGGCTCTGCATTGGTCACAACGCTGTAGCCACAGCCAGACGCAAGTGTTTTCGGCGTTCTGATGAGCTTCGCCTCGTACCCCTGCGTTTCAAGTATATATTTCGCCTTCGACGCCAGCGTTACCGACGGAAAGGCTGCTGTATACCTTTTCATGTTACCAGTCCTTTCGGGGGAAATATATCCCCGATTTCATTATATGCGGCATATGGGCTCCATGACATTAAAATGCGGAAAAATCCTTGTTGACAAATCACTGCAGGGGGTGTATAATATTATCTGTAAAGATGAAAACCTATCCACTGTAAGGAGAATATAAATGGAAAAGACAAGGCTTCAGAAAATAATGTCTGACGCGGGGATATGCTCCCGCCGAAAGGCTGAGGAATTTATATCTCAGGGAAGAGTTAAGCTTAACGGAAATGTGGCTCATCTTGGGGACAAGGCGAGCTCCCGCGATATTATCCAGCTGGACGGACAAAGAATCGACCTTCCCAGACGGAAAAGAAAAATATACATCATGCTCAACAAGCCCAGAAGATACGTTACCACCATGTCCGACGAGCTAGACAGAAAATGTGTCACCGACCTGCTGACAGGCGTGGAGGACAGAGTCTACCCTATAGGCAGACTGGACAGGAACTCCGAGGGTATGCTGCTTTTCACCAACGATGGCGAGTTTGCTAATGATATCATGCACCCTGCCCGCCATGTCACTAAGACCTACCGCGTAACTGTACGTCCCTCTGTTACAGAGGAACAGCTCATTGCTCTTTCCTCGGGTGTCGTCATCGACGGAAGAAAAACTCTTCCTGCAAACGTTGAGGTCCTCACAAAGGAGGAGGGCAGAGTGGTGCTGCTTATCGTGATACACGAGGGCAGAAACAGACAGATACGCAAAATGTGCGAGGCAGTGGGACTTGAAGTCGCCCGCCTCAGACGCATCGCCATAGGCCCCGTAAAGCTTGGCATGCTAAAGCCCGGCACATGGAGAGAACTCACAAGCGAAGAGGTACGCTCCCTTCGCAGCGCAGCTTCTATTAAATAAACAGAAAAATCGTTCAATGTACATTTCGCACATTGAACGATTTTTTTATCTTACTTGATAAGCTCACCCTTTTCAGGCTGCTTTCTGATTATCTTCTTTGATGTAGTCTTGACAAATTCCGTGCTGCGGACACGCAGTCTGCGGATAGTCTTTGCGGAGGTAAGAGTCTTGTTTATCTCGTCGATAAGGCTCTGCAGCTTTGCGCCCAGCTCCTCAATAGGCATGTCCTTGGCAAGCTCCTGATTGGGGAATATTTCCGCTGTAATAACGCTGTCCTCCTCATAAACGAGGACCTCTTGCACGATTTCCGCATCGGCGAACTTGTTTTCAAGCTCCTCGGGAGACACGTTTTCTCCGTTGCTGAGGATAATGAGGTTCTTCTTTCTGCCCGTTATGTAGATATGATTCGTCTCGCTGACATATCCAAGATCTCCGGTACAGAGCCAGCCGTCCTCGGTAAGTGCCTCTGCAGTGGACTTTTCGTCCTTGTAATAGCCCAGCATTACTGACGGGCTCTTTGCTCTTATCTCACCGTCAACTATCTTCACCTGACAGCCAGGAACAATAACTCCTACGCTGTCAACGGCTTCCTTGTCGAAGCTTGTGGTGGATATTCTGGGAGAGCACTCGGTCATTCCATAGCCCTGCGCCATTGGTATTCCCAGCGCAGCATAGTTCTTCACTATCTCAGGGCTGAGGTATGCTCCGCCGCTGTAGATCATCTTCAGACGTCCGCCGAAAACAGCCTGCGCAATGGCAGCCATGGGTATCTCAGGCTTTGCCTTTGAAGCGGCTGCTATCTGCTTGTAGATAGTCTGAGCTATCATCGGAACGAGAAGTATGATAGTCGGCTGGAACAGCTTGAGATTTGCTCCCAGACGAAGCATGGAATCATTTACGCAGACGGTGGTGCCATAGCGCAGCGACAGCAGAATATCGCAGGTGAAGCAGTAAACATGATGAATAGGAAGCACTGTCAGCAGCGTATCCTCCACGCTTGCCTCGTTATCGCAGCACATCGCATTGTCGATAAGGCAGCGGTGAGCAAGCATTACGCCCTTGCTCTTGCCCGTTGTACCAGAGGTGTAGAGTATCGCCGCAAGGCTTTCAGGGTCGATATCCGCAGGCTCGGCAGGTGAATATTCAGCATGCAGCTTCTCAGCAGAAAGACCCTCTCCGCTGAAGGGCACAAACGCCTTGATATCGG